>CBDVER010000101.1:0-5854 GCA_965373055.1 uncultured Thermoplasmata archaeon | reverse complement strand
TTATTATCGATCCGTCATCCAACGGGTCCGGTGGCAGGTGGTATCTGTACCACCTACCATCTGCCCACCTCACGTTCTGCTCCGGCCTCATGGTCCCAATTCCCCATGGCCAGATGCCATCCAGGTTGGCCACCAGGGCCTTCAGCAGCTCATCTTGATCGAAATCCGTATCCAGTGAGAATACGTTGCCCAGGGCCGAGACGCCCGCATCGGTGCGGCTTGAGAAGGCGACCCTATCCTCCTCCCCGATCGCCCCTATCTTCACCAGGGCGGACCTGATCGAGCCCTCTACCGTGGGCAGATCCGTTCCCTCCTGCACCTGTGAGCCGTGGAACCTGCTCCCATCATAAGCCACTTTCACCCCGTACCGCATGCACCTTTAACTCATCCAAACCACAAATACCTTTTTTTCCGATGGGCACAATGGGTGTCACCAATATCGGGGATAGAACATGACACCGACAGAGCGTTTCGTACCCATTCTGGTCGAGCCCAAATACGAGGGGAACATCGGAGCTATAGCCAGATCCTCAAAGAATTTCGGCGTGAGGAGGCTGGTGATCGTGAACGGACCTAGTCTGGGTGAGGAGGCCAGGAAGTACTCCATGCACGGATACGACCTGATCGAGAATGCCATATTCGTCAAGAGTTTTAAAGAGGCCCTTGAAGAGGTGGACCACTGCGTGGGAACATCCGGCATCTCGGACAGCGCGGAGAAGGCGTACCTGAGGAACCCCATGGGGCCGGAGAGCATGGTGAGATGGTCCAGGACCGTCAAGGGGGAGATCGGCCTGGCCATGGGAAGGGAGGATTTCGGCCTATCGAGGGAGGAGATGGAGCTCTGTGACGTGATGGTCACCATACCGGCGAATCCGGAATACCCCATTCTCAACCTATCCCACGCCGCAGCCGTGCTCCTCTACGAGATCTGGAAGGGATCGAGCTCCCTGCCCACCCGGAACGCAAGGATGGCCAGCAGGGAGGAGAGGGGCCTTCTACAGGACCACTATGAAAGATTGATGGCCGTCAGCGACGTCCCCGAGCACAAGAGGATCATATCAAGGGTCCATTTCAGAAGGATGATGGCCAGGGCCGCGCCCAACGTCAGGGAGTTCTATTCCCTGATGGGGACGTTCTCCAGGGCGATGGATTACAAAAGGGATCGATCCCCCTATCAGTTCGCGGAGACCTCGGAGGAGTGATCACGCCCCTACCTGCTCCTGGACAGGCCTGAAGATGGGCTGCTGGGGCAGATATTGAGGGTCAACATGCTCATACTCGATACCGGGATGCGCGTACTGGTCATCGTACTGCTGATATCCATCGGGCAGGCCGTTCTGGTACTGGAGCTCCTGCTGTGGAGGGGGGACAGGCCTTAATACCGTCTCCTTCCTTCTCCTCCTGACGTAGATGAGGAAAATTACCGCAATGACCACAAGGAGTGTGATGATGAGGATCGCGAACATCGGATCGACCGTTACGCTCTTTCCCATCTCCACCTCGTCAAAACCGATCGATCTGAACTCCAGGTCGAGGGCCGTGGAGTGCGTCAGGCCCGAGAGGTCGATCACGGTGACGGTGATGCTGTAGTTCCCCGCCTCCACTCCGGAAAGGGATGTTACCTCAACGGTATATACGCCATCGCCTCTGGTCGAATCCGCCCCCTCCCCATCGTCATACATCATGGTAGTGGCCCCTTTTCCAAGAGGGCTGAGATCGACAAAGACGGACTCGATATCCTCCAGCCCCTCATCGTCCTCCACCTTTGCCGTTATTATCAACGTGACGTTCCCGGCGCCTCCCTCCACCACCGATGGCGATATGGATGCCAGGTTGATAACGGGGGGCACAGGCTCGGAAACGTCCCTGATATCCAGGGTGATCTCCTCCGTATCCTCCCCTCCCCTCCCGTCCCGGACGGTGGCCGTTATCCTCACCGAACCTGTCTCCCCGGGTGCGGTATACTCGACCACGCTGCCCTCACCCTCTATGGCGCCGTCCGACGCAGAGTAGCTGTAGGTCAGAGGGTCCGCATCGGCATCCATTGCAGTGACGGTCAACGTGCAGCTCTCACCCGCAGGAAGGGAGGCCCTCGAGGATTCGAAAGAGGTGATCAGGGGCGGACGGTTGGGTATGCCCTCCTCCACCTGAACCGATGATCTGGACGTGTCGGAGGAACCCGATGGATCGGACACAACGACGGTAAGGGTATAGTAACCGGGCTCATCCGGGGCGGACCACTCCCATTCCGGGCCGTCGCCCGTTATGGACCCACCATCTGCGGATATCTCGTACGAGAGAAGGTCCTCATCGGGATCCACGGCCTGGACCCTTACCGAACAGATCGACCCGATGGTCGTGGTCGATGGCCTGATCTCGAAGGAGAGTATCTGCGGCCGCCCGTTGGCGCCCGTATGGTCCCTGGCCGCACTGGCCGCATCATACGCATCCAGCATGCCGTATCCATACCTCTCGTTGTATATCGGTGAGACCAGGTCATCGTACGGATCTCCCATCTGCTCCGAGGATACGTGGAGGATCTTTCTAACGGGGTTCGAAAGCGGTGTGGGTATTATGGCAGGATTCGCCTCGAGCATCAGGGCGACGACTCCGGAACAGTGGGGGGATGCGTAGGATGTGCCAGATCCCTGGGACCATCCCGAGGCCCCCTGAACGTTTGACGTGAGGGAAAAGGACGCAACCGATATCTCCACGGCAGGGGCCACCAGGTCCGGGCGAAGCTCATCGAGCGGGTCGCTGTCGCCGTCCGATGGTCGTGGGCCGTAGGTCGATCTGGACCAGATGAGATCGTCCTCTCTATCTACCGTGTTCATATCGTCGATGCCCCCGACGATTATCGCCCCATCCGGCCAGTAGGCGTTCTCATCGCCTCCCGCCTGTCCACCTGAATTACCGGCTGCGGCCACCACGACGACGCCGGACAGGGAGAGCGTGTTCACGGCTTCTGCGATCGCCCCCCCCTCCGGGCCCAATCCCATGGAAAGGGATATCACATCCACGCCGGAATAGCCGCCGACACCCCATCCCGTATCCTGATTCTGATAGCACCAATCGAGGGCCGTGACAAGGTTTTCGGCAGCCTGGGTGAGGGGGGTAGGATATATGAAAACGCGCAGATCGATCAAGCCCGCTGCAGGGGCGACCCCTTCGTATTCCCCGTCCACACCGCGTCCCAGGGCAATGGATGCAAGGCCTGTGCCGTGTCCGTTCCTGTCATCCGGGTCGAACGTCCCGTCTGTGGGGGCCGCGGGGTTGGTGAAATCCGCCCCCGCCACGAAGGAGCCCTCGAGGGAAGGATGTTCGTTGTCGACGCCCGAATCGATTATCGCTATCGTGATCCCGTCACCGGCATATCCCAGGTTCCTGGCGTTCTGTTGGGAGTAAACATCCGACCTGGCCGCCCTGACGGCCTTCGCGGAGATGTCCAGATACACGGGAAGCTCCCTCTGCTTCTCGATCACGTTGACCCCGGGAATATCGACGATAAGGAGCGCCTCTTTCCTATCGTGGACGATCGCGGAGAGGACCGGGACCACTTCGTATACGAACCGGACATCCGCTCCTGCAGATGCTATCCTTGCTGCCGCAAGGTCCCGATCGACATCGCCCTTCTCCAAGTGAATGAAAGTCCTCACAGGAGCGTCGGTCCAGTCGATGGAATCGTCGATGAGGTCGCCATCCCGGTCAAAAGAGCGGGTTGGGGACAGGTCCGTCGATATCGGAAAATGGGATGAAAAGGCGTTGGGAGAAAGGAGCGGGACCACCAATAGAATGAGGCAGAGGATCGCTGATATCAGATACCCTTTACCGCTCATCATCTCACCTATTCCATATCTCCCTTCTGATCGTTCTCAACAGATCACCATTCTCAGATCAGGTATTCAGGCTCCACGACGAGCGATCTGAGCTTCATAACCTTCTTCTCATCTATAGAGATAAAGGTGTCCCCGTAGATCCCACCCTCGACCTCCTTGGGGTAGATGAACACCTTCGGGGGGGTGTCAACAGGCCCGTCCATCGCCTTTTCAGGTCCACCGACGTTCGGTGTGACCGGCTTGAACCTCTTTACCTCTCCCTGCCCTGGTGGACCTCCTACAAGGGAGGAAGCCGCCGGAGCCCTCTTCTGTGAGGGGGCCTTCCTGGATCGCGACAGGATCAGGATCAATGCTATGACAACGAATATGACACCTGCAACGACCAGGCGATACAGCGGTTCGAAACCTGCCAGCAATGTATCAGGTAGGACATCCGTGTACTGGGGCAGTATTATGAACACCACCACGTAGACTATGAACAGCAGTATCAGCAGGAAGGAAAATGGGCTTGGACCTCCCCTTGGTTTGGGGGTGCTCCCCATAGGGGGCAATGTCTGTTGGGGCAGCCTGTTCGCAGGTTGGTCAACCATCGTGGACACCGTCTCGGATGTGGGTTATCAACTCAATTGGTATAAACATTTCCGGTAGGGCTCCTGGGCCCGCCAGCTAATATTCGACCGCCCTAATCATCAAGAACAGAAGCTTTCATATCAAGTTCTTGTTCGCTATCAACAACGATCTCGACCTTTATTTCTCTATCTTTCAATATCTCTTTGAATGAGATCATGTTCATGCCGGCTATTTCAGCGGCTTTGCCAAGGGTGACCTTTCCGCTTTTAAACATTTCAATTGCTGCGGATAATTTCAGATTTTCCTTCGTATCAAAAAGGAGTCTTAACGCATCACGAACAACATCGGATTTACTGGAATAGTATCCAGCTTTTACAACTGCATCTATCTCGTTTTCATATATGGGCGGAATACTGTACGTCGATGCCATTTGAACCCTCCAATATTACTATATATTATTATATCATAATAAATGTTGCGATAATATTTATTTAAATCAGAGAATAACGTCACCTGATAGATCTCTTCTTCTCACACGATCCGTGGAGATATCAGTTGATCGGCGGGGCCCTCTCAACGTCATCATCAGGGAAACCCGATTCCTTTCCGTCGGTGGCGATGTTCTTGAAATCATACGAACCCTCCTCATGTGGTTCATCCATCTGTCCCTTCTTTTTCAACAGATAGACGATGACCCCCCCGATCAAAGCCAACACTAAAATGATAATTGTGATCAGAACCAACCAGGGGAACCTCTCCTCCCCGTCATTGACGGGTTTCCCCCATATCTTCGAAAGGTCTCCGACCTCTATGTAACCGGGTTCGGAACGGTTCCCGACACCAGCATCGCTCACGGCGAAAATGTAGTATCTGTAGGTCGTGTTCGAGGAGATGTCGGAATCAAGGTATACGGTGAGCGTCGTGGAGGCGATCCGGATGAACTCACCGGACCCATCGATCTCCCTGTTGATGTGGTAAAGGACCACGGGCATGTCGCCCACGTTCTCGGGAGTGTCCCAGCTTATCGATATGCCGTTCGCCGCAAGGAATATTATAACGTTTACAGGGGCGGATGGGGGAAGCAGAAATGGTATTTCCATATCATCACATGGTATCCCCTCGCCCAATCCGTTCACGGCCACGATCCTGTAGGAATAGAGGTATCCATAGCTCAAGGTGGAATCCTCAAAGGTGAGGGTCGTCACCTCTCCCAGTAAGGTCCACTCCGTCCCATTTGAACGATAGATCCGATAAGCTGTGATGGTGGAACCTCCGTCCTTTTCGGGTTCGGTCCAGTTGAGGACCATGGAAGTGCCATCCATTATCACCTGACATCCAAGCGGCTCTGAGGGAAACCCTAGTGGAATAACGAAGATGTACGGGGTGGGATCCGATTCACCGATGGTATTCCTCACCGTCACCTGATAGATATATGTGATACCGTTCTC
>CBDVER010000100.1:0-5857 GCA_965373055.1 uncultured Thermoplasmata archaeon | reverse complement strand
TATTGATAGCCGTACTTTTTCTATTATCGGGAACCGCGTCGTTCCTGATGACCGCAGATGAAATGGTGGATGGTATAGAGCCGCCACCACCCTATCACAACGCGTACATCCACATCAACGCCACAATGCACAACGGGACGCCCGCTGAGGGCTTTCGTGCATTATTGGATTCCGGGCCAAGTATTCTGCTTGATTCCGGTGGAGAGGGAACGCTGAACGTCACATTCAGTTACCTCGGTCATAGGACGTTCAAGGTCCGTAATCTAACATACAAGACCCTTTTCTCTGAACAGATAAGTATCGAGCCGGAC
Organism: uncultured Thermoplasmata archaeon; assembly: GCA_965373055.1. Classification (GTDB taxonomy): domain Archaea; phylum Thermoplasmatota; class Penumbrarchaeia; order Penumbrarchaeales; family Penumbrarchaeaceae; genus JAGLEG01. Next base: position 5,546 of record CBDVER010000100.1, on the reverse strand, counting down.
CAGATAATGTACATGAACATTACGCTGGCGCCACCCAACGCCCCATACAACGTCGTCACCGGCCTGCTGCTCAACGCAACCGGCATGTCTCCAAGGGTGGGCGTGGAGGTCAAGCTATTTTCATTAACCGATTTCGGAGATTCCCAGACATATTTCAATACCACGGATGAGGATGGCAGATACAGTTTCCTGGTGCCCAATACCACCCAGTATAGTTGGACCCTCTATGTGCCCTCATCAGAAGATGTCAGGAGCACAAGCTGGTATTTTTTCCTAAGGGAGGGAGTATCACATTATGAGATCGACCTGATATCTTACAAATATTACCTTCCAGAACTGGAGAACAGGGTGAGGTTCGTTAGAGCTTCCGATTCGGAGCCCATATCTGGTTCCCTTTCGGTCTCCGCATCATCGAAGGAGAGCGGTTACAATTCTTTCAATACCAGGAGGACCGGCCCTGATCCTGATGGTTGGTACAATTTCAGTGGGGCCTACGGTGAGGGTAGTTTTTATCTTAACCCCAGTCCCAAGCTGATACCGAATGCGACAACCTACTTTTCCTATAGTTTCCTGCAGAACGACACGGGGATGGTTTTTGAGATCCCTGTGGACCTGTCCAACCTGGTCCCTGTGGAGCTCACCATACGGAATTCTTCGGAGCCGATCCCGGGCTCCTCGAGTAATCTACAGTGGTCAGATAAGGGTGGTTTTGGAACATATAGTGCGAACTACAACAATAAAACGGATGCCAACGGAATGTCCATAATAATGCTTCCCGAGGAGAGGTCATATCGGGTTAGTATATCGGCAACAGGGCATAATTACGTTAGGCTGGAGATAGATACGATCGGCCAGGGATCCCACAATTTCGAAGTGGTCCTAGAAGAGGTTCCGCCTCCCGTTGTCATACCCACAACCACCGTGAATATCCTCGTTCTGGATGATAAGACCGGGATACCGATACCCTCCAGTAGCCTATATGGGAGCTACAACAATGAGAACGGATATTACTCCTTCGGGGGCAAGACGAACAGCGAGGGCCGATGGACAGGGATCATCAATGTAGGCATCTATGACTTTATGAGCGGTTCGTCACCGCTTGGATATGGCAGAATAGATGATGTGGAGGTAAGGGAAGGCGTCGTGGAGGATCTCACCATAAGGCAGGAAAGGAATCCGCTTTACGAGCGCAGGGGCTCCGAGCCTTACCATTTCTACGTTTTGAACGAGGCTGGAGAACCGGTTCCCGGAGCGTACCTGAGTGTTTCCGGATATTTCCATTCAAGGCACTCCTATTCCACGTCACTGATCTCCGATGACGATGGCAGGGTGGATCTCGTGGCCGTTCCAGGATTAGAGGTCACGGTAAAGACCATCAGGAACCTTCCATCAGGGGAGCTGAACGATTGGGCGGTTCAACAAACGACCTTCATCGCCGAACCGGGCGGTGGACGTCTGCCTGATGTCACCGTCCATCGGATGTGGGATCCCGTGGAGATAACCGGTTTCATCCGGGACAGTGAGACCATGGAGCCCATTCCATTCCAGGAGGTCCAGGCCCACTCGGTCAAGGAGATGGATGATCAGCCCACCAGGATGATGATGTTCGAGGAGTACACCGCTGGCGTGGACTACATGGACTTGTACAGGTGGTCCAAGGGTGATGGTTTCTACCGGAACTACGGCCTGGAGACCACGATCCTGGACGTCAGGTTGGATGGATATTTCTCATTTCAGGAGAGGCTTCAGCTGGAACCCACAAGGGGGGACGTTGTTTTCGATATCCTGATGGACCCGCTCCCTGGATCCATGGTATGGATGAACGGAACCCTTGTGGATGAGAACGGTGACCCGATACCGGGAGAGCTGAATATCACCGATTTCGACCATCCTGCGATGGACGGCCACGATATCGTGATAAACGAGACCGGGGAGTTCAGCATCGAGCTATATCCTAGCAATTACACGCTCCGTTTCTTCAACGAGACGCTGACGGATACTATGGCCCACGATCTCGGATATGGTGGGACAGAAGGCCTCTTACTCCAGCTGATCCCCTATTCCACCATCGGAGGACAGATAGTTGACTGGGAGGGCGTCCCGATAGAAGGCATCAATGTTACGTTGGAGAATGAGGACAACACCGAGGTGATCTCCTGGATGATCTCCGATCCCGGGGGCAACTTCTCCTTTGAGGTTCCGGAGGGGACCTACGACATCGTGATCGCCATAACTGATCTTTACAGCGACTACAGGGTCAACGATATAACCGTAAACGGGTGGGATGATTGGTGGGAGAGGCAATATCTCACCAACCGGACGATCGCCATATTGGCGGGGACGGTACTGGGCTCCGGCGGGTTCTATGCAGAGGGCGTTCCAGGTGTAACCGTTACGCTTATGAACGGTGATATCGAGGTGAGGTCCGTTGAAACCAACGGCACGGGCATTTTCGATTTTGGTTTTGTCAACTACGGTACGTATGATATGAACCTAACACCGCCCGCTGACCTGCTGCCTGTTGAGGGATTGCGGTCGGGGTACGAGGGAAAGAAGGTGGAGGGCCTGGTCATATCAGGAACCTCCGTGACGGTGGACCCGGTTCTGGACTATGTGATCAACACTCCACCGGGTTACGTGAACGTAACGCACAGCACCCCGAACGGGACGGATGTGTTCCTGAACGCCCCGATCGTGATAGTATTCTCCGAGACCATGGATCAGGGCGCCGTGGAGGGGGCCATCACGATCACCCCCGCTGTGGCCGGATTGGATTTCATCTGGAGCGATTGGGGTGAGATGGTCACAATATACCACGATGACCTCCTGCCCAATACCACCTATACCGTTGAGGTAGGCCTGGGGGCGGTTTCTTTCGATGGCTGGCCTCTCTGGGGTGAGGAGGTATTCTCCTGGACCTTCACAACGGGAGATGAGGTCGACCCCTGGTCCGTGGCATCCGCCGAGGTCATCCTTGATGGGATGAACCTCACGGTCACCGTGGAGGCGCCTACCAACCTGACCATCTACATCATGATCATGAACGCGGGATACCACAGGCTCACGGAGGGGCCAACTGGTACCTACACGCTCACGCTGGATGATTCCGTGCTGGAGCACAACAGGACCTACTCCTACTTCTTCACCAATTCCTCCCTGGGCGATGACAGGGCTCCGGCGTTCGCTGGTGAGTTCACGACCCCTCTTGCCCCTGTAGTTCCAGTTGTGTGGGAGGTCACCAGTGTCGATGTGGTTATCAAATCCACGGGGGACTGGATGGTGGAGGTTCTGGGAGCTCCCGGATTGACCATTTTCATAGTGATAGAGGGCGTAGGATCGTTCGAGCTCCTGGAGTCAAACCCCGGCCTGTATCAGGTCAACGTACACTATGAAAACTTCGAGAAAGGGAAGACCTACGATTATCACTTCTCCGATGAGGCCGACGGCACCGACCTCGCACCTGCTTTCGTAGGGTCAATAACTGACCCGAGGTCGGCAGGCGACGACGACGATACGAACTACACCTGTCTGTTGTGCTCTCTGGTCCTTATCGTGGTGATCCTTATCCTCGTGTTCGTGATCCTTCTGATCAAGCGCAGGAGATCGGATAGGTTCATAGATGAAGAGGAGTAGGGGTCATCTCTGCCCGGATCGATCATGTGGATCGCACACGCCGCTCGGTGGTGGCGGGGACACACGGCCCATATCAGACCGAAAAGTAAATTCCACTATACGCCCATGCATCTCGAACGTGGGGCATGAACAGATGGCAAAGAAGCGCTCTTTCAGCAACTATTTCGGTTTCAGATGGCTGATCACTCCGACGATAATCAAGATCCTTCACGTGCTGGGCTTGATCCTTCTGAACCTGGCAATGCTCGGATCTTTCATAGTTGGGATCATAGTGCTGATCGCAGGCAGCACGCAGGTGGACCTGGAAGGGCCGATCAAGATACTGGCAATTGTCGGTTTCATCATCGTCGGTTTCATAACAGTTTTCGTGGTGAACATCCTGGGGAGGATGATCTGCGAGAACATCATACTGTTCTTCTCCATCCACGAGATGATCTCGGGCATTGAGAGGGCCACAGGGGATATCGAGGGAAAAGTGGCCGAATCGGAAGAGGATGATGATTAAGCCTCAAACCCTTTCTCGTGGCCTTCTTTCTGACTGCTACACTCTTGTAACAGATAGAATAAGCCCGGTCTGGGTCAGGCCCCAGCTCAGTGGTTATTCTCCCTCCATGACCACTCAGATCTACAACTAGAGGATTGTTCCACTATTAGAACGGCGTTCCATAATCGGGTTATATATCAACTCTCGATTGTTCTATCGGTGAGAAAGGTGTTAGGAATAAGCGGAAAGAACGTTCTGGTCGTTACGGGCATCCTGTTCATGATGCTTCTATCGACCACTGTAATGGCCTATGAGAACGGTGAGACAGACCCGTTGAACAACGCCGGGGGGTCTGAGGAGATCGATCAAGAAGGCGAGGCGAACCAGGAGGACCGCTCCGAGATGTTCGGCCAGTTCGAGGTCGAGGGAAAGAAGATGATGGGCGGATACGTCGGTTTCGAGATGGCCCCTGGTGAGATGTTGAACTACAGGCTCAACTCCGAGGGCGAGACGGTCTTCGCCAGGATACAGTTCGGGCTTACGGCCTGGACCCAGACAGAGTATAAACTCAATGGAGCTGTGTTCGAGGCTGAGAAGGAAGGGGCGAGGATCATGGCCCATAACAACCCCTCCGGCCTGCTCTCCATAGTATCCACAGAGGATATGACCGTGGAGATCGAACCGGCCCAGGGCGTCAGCTTCGGTGTGGAAGAGGATGGGTCACTGCCTGTGGAAGGGCTGGGCTTTAAAAGCATGATACAGGTGCAGGAAGCGACCATGTCAATGGAGGGTGAGATCCTTCAGGTGCAGATGAATGAGGGCTCGTGCCTGATGTATATGGTACAGAGCGAGGGAGACCAGAACCAGTTCCAGAGCGTCTATCAGAAGGCGGTGATGGAGGGCAAGGTGGACGGGGAGATACAGATACGCGCCGGCTCCGATCAGGAGAGCTCCCAGCACTTTCCCTACAAGGGCGTGGTGGATATGAAGGTGTCCGGGATCGAGGATGGCAAGAAGGTCCGGGTGCAGGTGGAGAGCCTTGAAAAGAAGGGTAAGGTCGTCGCCTTCAGGATGGACGGCGAGGTCCTCTCGGGAAGAAGCCTTGATCGGATCCGCGTATCATTCGACGGTGAGGAGATCCAGGCCACGGATGACCCTGAAGATGTGATCGGTGCAACCGGCGACACGCCGTTGTACTGCATGGAGATGAACGAGGATGGCCAGTATCAGGCCCTCGTCTACGTGCCCGAATTCTCTACACACGAGATAGAGTTCCAGACCGTTGATGACGAGGAGAGCCCCGGTTTCACCCTCATAATACTGCTGATCGGCGTTTCACTTGCGGTTATCGTATGGGCGCTGATAACAAGGAAGAGGAACTAGGAGTGTACACAAGGGCCGCCCGATACGACGGCCCTCCAATTTTATT
>CBDVER010000099.1:0-5936 GCA_965373055.1 uncultured Thermoplasmata archaeon | reverse complement strand
AATGAGAAGATCAGTGCATCCCCGTCGGCATCCTCAAACAGTGATGCGATATCCAGGGGGTCCGAGGAGGTGTCCTCGTCCAGGACCACCACCAAGTCCTCCGAGCCCAGGTATCCCGGCAGGGAGTTGTTTATGATCACCGATGAGACGGACGGGGCGCTGATGTCGTGGTCGTCCCTGACGCTGACCTCTACGGACCATTCCTCACCTTTTCGGGTCATCTCCGACGGGATCCTGAATGGGTTTTTGATCATCTCAACGAATTCGCCGTCCCTGAACCACTTGACGATATATCCCAGCTCCGAGCTGTTCATTTCACGATCCCTACCCGGTTCCACCATCTCCAGCTCCAGAGGGTCAGATGAAACGGGGGAGGGCGGGAGGATCCGGATAGCGGGGGGAGTGGGGGGTGAATTCAGAACGATCAGCTCCCTTACCTCCTCGGGAGAGCTCTGCCCCCATCTGTCGACAACGGATATCCGGACCTCCCACGTGCCCAGGGGGGAATCACCATCCACCTCCAGAACACACGAGAGGATCGCCCCGTTCCTCACATCCTCCTGCAGTACAGCTGAACTGAACACCCCCAACGGTGAGACCACCACCATGCTGGCCTCGAGTTCATCGGGGCCCTGCTCCCGGTCCTCCACCTCGATGAAAAAAGTAACGTTTGAGGTCCTCACGACGGACCAGGGAGTACTGCAGGTGATGTCGATTATCTCGGGAGGCAGGTCCACTCCGGTCCTGAGGCCGTGTACGACGGGAGGGTCCTGACCGGCCCCGGACGCCAGGTCGACCCTGATCAGAACCGCCTTCACGCTCTCGGGGATATCGCCCAGATATGACCCCTTCCATATGGGAAAGGCCCAACCCCCTTCAAGCATCCTGAAGGTGGGATCGCCCGGCTCGAACCCGGGCACATATTCCAAAGATAAGGCGTCGATCATCCCCACGGATACGGCCCCCTCTACCGAGATGTTCAGCTCCAGAAGCTGGGGCCAGGTATCATCTCCCCTCTCTATCACCCCGGTGACGAAGGTCCCGAATGTGGTGCCCGCATCGAGGGACATGCTGCTCCCGTCCCACATCGTATCGCTGTACAGGATCAGATCGGTGGATGAGAGATCATCATGATACGGGAATGCAGTGGAGTAATTGAGGAGATAGAAGGAGACCATGGGGGAGACTATCCCGTTCCCCTTCAGCAGGAATTCAATGGAGATCGATCCCTGATCGAAAACACCTGACCCTTGTAGATCGAAGATGTGGTCGACCTCCATGCCACATATACTGCCTCTTTCCATACGGGATATGTCAAACCAGCCAGATCCGGGAAAAATCATCTCCCCTGCCCTCTCATCATGGACCCGGATGCCAACGGATGTCCCGGCTGGAATGGTGGCGTTCAGACCTATCTCCCTCCAGGCCTCCAGGGACGGAACGGACAATCTACGCATTTCAACGGTGCCCTCCAATAGATATGTTGCCGTTTCCCGAACGTTTATATCGGCACCCATCGAGTTAGGGACGAGATACAACATAAGGGTCCCGTTCCCGGGCACTGCCGGGTTGAATGATGAGTTTGTGCACAGATACCTGGAATCGGGCTCCTCCTGCCAATCCCTCCCACCATTGAGCCCGTAGATCATCCTCACCCTGTTGCACGATCCCTCGAAGGTCAGGCAGGCTGTTCCCCCCGACTCCCCGACGGAGTAGGTGTTGCCGTATACGTCGAGGTCCGTCATCCCGCGGTGGGATAATATCGTCTCCTCCCCGGACCAGTTCTGTCCCCCGTCATCCGACCGGATGATATCGATCTCCCCCCCGTTGAGGCGGTTCGCAAACAGGACCAGGGAGGCATCGATCTTTATTGCCTCCAGCGACAGGTAATCGCTCCTTCCGTCCATGACCGTCACAGGCGATCTCTTCACCCCCGATGTTATATTGTGATCGATCAGGTAAACGTGGCCGTCGGATGTGGGTTCGGTCACATTATCGTCAGTGGAGAAGAAGAATAACACTCGGCCCTCCCCCACGCCCATGAGGGTAACATCATTTGCGTGCCCCCCTCCCTCCAGCATCGTATCCGATTCCCAATCGATCCCGTCGTAGGATATGAGCAGGCACTCGCGGTCGTCCTCCAGAACGACGCCGAGAAAGATCCGATCATCCAAAACCTCAATATCCATTTCCCTTACGCTGTTTTGAACCAAGATCTCAGTTGCAGCGTATTCAAGAAACCACCAGGTGGACAGTGAGGTGGACCTCACCTTCAGCACGGGATCCTCGTCCACCCTGTTCGTCTTGTACAAGAGGAACAGGTAGAGGTCGCCATCCCATATCAACAGCTTTCCGGCCATCTTGAGAAACCTACCGTTCATGATCTCGACGGGATCGGACCAGTTTCTTCCACCGTCGGTGGACCCGATCAACGAGTAATACAGCCTGTCCGACCGTTCCCAGCAGTATCCGATGAATACCGTTTGGCCTTCCATAACGATGTCAATGCCATGCTCGGTCTGGTCGATATCGTTCAGGTGGATATCTGTGATATTGAGCAATATGGGGGGATCGTTCCCATCGAGCGTGAGGGCCCCGTTCTCAAGGGCCGAACCGTTGCATGACACAATGCCTTTCCCATCGCAAAGATCGTCCATCCTGAGCGACTCTCCGGGGCTCAGACGTGGGTCCAGCTCAAGCTCTATATCCTGGGATCTGGGGGGTGGAAAATGATAGCCTTTATCTCCTGCCTGGCCGTCCGATCCCGGGCTTGAGGCCATCAGCTGTCCGGATACCACGATGAGGATAAGCGTAAAAGCCAGTGCCCGGTAATGACGAACGTCCCTACATCCCGACGCCATCCGGGTTTGAACAATTTAATCAGATAAATAATCTTTGTAATCATTCTTCGTCATTTCAGTACATATCAAATGGGGGCCAAAAGGGTGGGCCTTCCCTGGTCGGAGTAGCCGTTCTCCGGCTCGTAGGGATTGAAGGCAGGGTCGCCGTAGAGCGTTCTGACGTAATACGTCGGCAGTGCCGTATTATCCCTCTTGTCCTTTCTGATCGCCTCTCCCATCGAGAGGTCGTCAAACAGCAGCGCCTCCTCGATCGGGCCGGCCTTGGCATCCTGCCCTGTGGACCTCGTTGCGCAGAAGAAGCCGTTTATCCCCGCCTTGAAGAACGCCTGGGTTATGGACTGTTCCGGCCGAAGCCCTCCTATTCTCCCGAGTAGGCATACGCCGGAGTTGAACACCGATGGGCCAAGCTCCCAGTCAGCACTATCCTCTATCAGGTCCGTCACCTTGACGCCCGTCGAGTACCTGTCGATGCCGTTCAATTCCGGGACGAACCACGACCAGTCACCGTGGAGGATCATCTCGAAGTAATTGGCCCGCTCGTAGGCGCCTTTTGCCACCATCGTCTGCCTGTCGTTCTCGTAATCCTGGACGTAGACCTCCGATGTGAAGCCGTGCTGCTGTACGGTCCTTGCGAACTCGTTCTGGTGAAAGAGCCATCCCGTCCTTCCCCCTCCCTCCCCTGCAAGGAAATGAAAGTGGTCCTTCCAGCTCCCGCCGTTCCCGTATTCGGAGGTCAGGGCATCGATGAAACCTTCCGTATATTCCTCGTAGAACAGGGTCCTTGCCAGAAGGGCGGAAAGATCAGAAACCGTCCTTCCCAGGGGCCTGCCCACGCTCAGGGAGAGGTTCAGGCTGTATGGGAGGTCCGTGGCCCATCCCTCCCCCCAGATGGGGTCCTCCTCCCATGATGGGTCCTTCTCCTGATAGTACATGGGGATCATGTTCCCCCCGCCCAGCAGTGCCAGCCAACCCCTGCCTTCCAGGTAGGGATCCTTCAGGCCGTGTTCGTCCAGAACGTCAAGGGCCGCCTCCAGTTTGCACACGTTCGACAGCGTTCTCCTCCTGGCGCCTTCAAGGAGTTCCCGCTCATACCATGGGCCCGTTCCAAACCCCTCTGCCACCTCTATGAACTCGTCGTTGTACAGGGAAAAGTCCCCGTCCGATAGGACCAGGCCGCCCCTGGATGCGCTAAGGTAGGGGGCCATCATCGAGTGGCCCTCGTAGAGCGGGTAGTTCGTCGACCCCAGGACCAGGCAGTGGGAATCGACCTCGTAGGAGCCGGATATCCTCGATATCCCGAACGATGTCCCCCAGAGCGTCGAGAGCCCTTTCACACCGTAATATACCTTTACGGTCAGCTCATACTGACCGCCGTTCTCGACGGAGAGGGTCTCCAGATAATTGCGCCCCGTACCCGCGGAGAAGCTTGGGGCGTCGGCTACCAGCCTGCCCTCCTGATCCCTCAGGGTTGCGAATATCAATGGGTCCACGCCCACACTATCCTTCAAGGGGTCGAGTGGATTGGCATCGATATCCGTGAAATTGATGTATATCCTGATATTCACCACCCCCTCCGGAACGTCGATCGTGTGTATCCTTATGCTCTCTCCGACGACGTCAACATCAACGCTGCTGGTGTCCACGAATACGGAATCCACATCCTGGACCTGGAGGGCGGAAACGTCCTCCAGGATATCAATCCCCTCCACATCCATGGGATTGGTCATCGTCATGTAATTCAGCGTCCCGAACCGGTTGGCCACCACCTCGGCAGCGGCGCCGATAACGCCGACATCGTCCTTGAGAACTATCCTGTTGACACCGGCATCAACGGCAAGCGATGCGGCGTCCGGGCCCACGGCGATGGTGTAACGACCGCCCAGGTAATCGTATATCTCCCTCACGTCATTCGAGCCGGTGTAATGGTCTGCAACGATGATCGGGATGTTCAGGTAGGACGCAACTGGTGCGGCCATGAGCGCGAGAGAATAACCCTCATCCTCCCCGGTGACGAGCATCATCCCCGCCGAGGATGAGAAGGAGTCCAACGCCAGCTGTCTGGAGGTCCTGAAGGCCTCGGGCCTCCTGAAGGAGACGTCAAGGGAAGACCCCCTTCCCGTGTACTCCCTGAACCTCTTCTCACCATCGCTTCCCCGTACCAGAAGCGGATATATCGGGGTGCTGCCGTCGGAGATGTCATACCAGCAGGCGAGGGGCGCCGCAACCACCGCGGCCATGGGATTATCGGAAGGGACCTCCACCAGGTCGTATCCTACCTCATTCCTCTCCGAGGTCATGGTCAGGACGTCGCCTATCTCAAGAACCTCTCCTTCCGGCCTGTCCAGGGCCTCCCTGATGAAAAGGATGCCCGCAAGAGCTATGATCAGAACGGACGCTATTGCTCCGATCCTCTTTGCGGGCGCGGACCTCAGATAACGGGAGATCGATCTCTCAGCCATATTGTTCCCAACCCCCAACCGCTACATTCGAATTAATCCTTGTTCCTATATTGGACGGAAATGTGCATTATAGTCACAAACTTATTATCCTGAACTTATCTGTTTGTGATCTATGTGTGAAATGCGCTCTGGCAAATATCAAAGGTAAGCATTTTACTTTAATATGCCATCTACCATCAGGGTAACATGGCCGGGAAGAAAAACAACGTGCTTGCGATCATAGCCCTTGTTACGGGAATCCTCGCGATCCTCACCTTCACGAGCCTCATATACACGCCCCTGATCGCGGGCTTCGGCCCAATTCTTGCAACGACTGCGGTTATCTGCGGCTGGCTGGGAAAGAAGAAAAGGAAAGGACGGACCATGGCAGCCGTGGGCATGGTTCTGGGAATATTATGGTGGGCCCTGACGATCATCGGGATCATCCTCCACTCCTTCCTGGGCCTGTTCAAGGGGTTGTTCTGAAAGGCACTTTGATTGGTTCACCCCCTCAAAAGCCTTATCTACAAGGACATCTTAGATAGCTTCCCAATGTGTATGTCCCCTGGATCGGAAAATCCATTTGGGGGGGGTCTCATTCTTTTTTTCCTGTCAATTGGAGGGGGACTATTTGGTA
>CBDVER010000098.1:0-5971 GCA_965373055.1 uncultured Thermoplasmata archaeon | reverse complement strand
CAGAAGGGGCTGGAACGTAAGGAGCCCAAGGGAAATTGACCAGGGCATCGACGACCGGCCCAGACACCAGGTCGACTACAACAGGGAGAGGCGGGATGATCGTCCACCACATCAGGAGAAGAGGGAGGAGCCGGCAAAAGACGTGAATGCGAGATCGTTCCTGGACAGGTGGGAGGATATTGACGTTTACATGGAGATCATAGACAAGGCCCTGAGGGAGGGAGCCGTGGATGACGGGGATATCATCAGGTTCGCCTACCAGACCGATGTCGAGCCCGATACGATCCGGAACCTGAAGAAGGTCCTGTGGGACAGCAGGTGCAGGGGTCCACGGGAGAAGTGCCCCTTCGGCAAGAAGAAGTTCAGGTTCGAGGGGCTCATGAAGATACTGTCGGGCAAGGTTGAGGGATACGAGAGGATCGACTCACCATTCAACAAGTTCCTGGCCCCGTGGGAGAAGAACGTAAAGAAGATGTACGGGCCATTCAAGGGGAAGCAGGTGGAGGTGGAGGGTAAGATCAGCTCCTACAAGGCGGTCTACAGAAAGGATAACGAGCATCTCAAGATCCTCGTCTACGATACCACCATGAAGGTTGCGGGGACGGATGATGACATGAGGGCCACCAGAAAGATCTGGATCAAGGTCACCCTCGAGGATTTCGAGAAGATCAAAAAGGATCGACAGATCCACCTGGAGGATATCATCAGGTTCAACGGAAAATGCATATTTGACAACCATTTCAACGATTACTGGGTGGTGGACCTGAAGGATCTCTCCGTTGTCAAGGAAGGGGAAGGGGACCTGGTCACCGCCGTGGCGGGATGATCATAACAGATCGACCCCCGCATAGTGAATGTCTCCTATCACCTCATGGGAGATCCTGAGCTTGTATTGGCCTCCATGGAGTATTACCGGGCCGGACCCCCCGGAGAGCCTCAGTGGAGGGGAGTGCGTCAGGTGTCCCGTATCCGAGTTGGAGAGGGCGAATGTTATCAGCAGGGACCGTTCGAACCCCTCACCCACGGCCGGGCCGCCTATTACGAACTCCTCCACGGACACTGTTCCCGATCCTGTGAGGTCCAGCTCGATCTCCATGGAGCTCCCCTCACCGCCGTTGAGCACGGTCGAGCTGCACATGAAGAGCATATCCGCGGCCTCGAGCACGTCCCCCATCACCATCTCCGCGGAGACGTCCTCGTAGGCAGACCAGAAGATCGGAACGGCGATCGCGGTAACGATAGCGCTTACCATAAGCAGCATGGGCAGATCTGCAACGCCCAGGTCGGAGCCCTGGATCTTCCTCATCACCACTCTATCGCTCTGTTGTTATAAAAGCATCTTCCGTGGTAAGGGGGTCGCTTTTAAGGATCTCCATCAGGTCAGGTGGGGGCTGATATGCGCTTTGGGGTGCTGTTGGTGGGATGCCCCCTCCCGGGTGAAGGATTGTCACGGTGATGGGCATGCCCGGGGGTGAAAGCGTGACCCCCACTGCCCTCTTTGCCTGCGGGGGGAGGATCCTTCCCACCACCTCCAACAGCTCATCGTTGGAGATCTCCTCCGGGACGGAAAGGGAGAGCGTTACTGGCTGCTGAGGGTCGAAGATGGGGAGGGGCACGCCGATGGCGTCGGATGGGGCGAATTCCAGCAGATATGATCTGATGGGGGCCTCCGATCCTGCAAGCTCCCCCCATGAGGATATGGGAAGGACGCTGTGTGCTGTCGATGAGGAGGAGGATGCGAGCAGGTTGACGGCCCGGGTCAGTATTGATTCATCCTCTATGGTAGGGGGGCCGATCGCGGTGTCAACGGACACGAGCGATCCGGGCCCAAGGGGCCCTTTCAGAAGAAACTCGCCCATACCGAAGGGGTCCATTCCCCCCGTGGACGGGCCCCTCCTGACGACGAGGAAGTTGAAATGGGGTATCTTGAACCGATCAAGCATGGTGGATATCTCCACGGCGCCAGGCGTTCCGGTCCCTCCACTGGGGTAGGATACCGTCAGGATCGGGCGGTGTTTGACGATACGTGAGAGAATAGGTTCCATGTTGGTCTTGAAGCACGCCTTTCCCAGGTTCATGTTCCCGCCGCACCCCTCCCCCGAGACCAGCTCCTTTCCCACCAGGATCACCTCCGATCCGGGATGTCTTCTTGCGGTCCTCATATCGGTATCAACGAGAAGTGCCTCGTATCCACTACATTTCAGTGATGCTACCAAGTCGCAGCCTGCTCCACCCAATCCCAGGACAAGCGGGGAGTTCGCCATTCACACCCGATGGGAGTGAACGGTGATAAAGGTTGGTCAGACGTATGAGGCCAGGATCTGTATGAGCGATTCGCCGCCCTCAACGCCCTCATGGTCATATACTATATCGCCGTCGCGATCGATAATGTAAATGGTCGGGATCGCCGATGCGGGGAACTCGCCGTTGAACTCGGCTGTGGACATCGCAAAGGTCCAATCGGCGCTGTGGTCGTCCTGGAACTTGCTCACCATCTGCGCGTTCTCCCCCGTGTAATCGGTGTCGATCGATAAAATTATCACATCAGAGGGGTCGAAATAGGAATTCACTTTTTTTAACTCCTCGATCTGCGTCTCGCACGGCCCGCACCACGTGGCGAACATGTCTATCAGGACCACCTTTCCGAGATACTGCTCAAGGGTTGCGGGCGCGCCGCCGAGGGTCTCGTAACGGGCGGTGAGATGGGATCCAAGGCTGTCCTGCGGATCGGGGTCCTTGTCATCATCCTCATCCGGCGTGTACGTGTCGTCCTCGTCGTCCTCGTTCAGATAGAGAAAGATACCTCCTCCGATCAGCGAGATCGCAAGTACAAGTACAACCAGCGGAGGTATTATCGATGAGCCCTTTGCCTCCTCCTGTTTTTTCTTCGAGCTCTTTTTACTGGAACGCCTCTTCGCTTTATCCCTGTAGGATCTGCCCATGGACGTTCATAGGATCTGCATGTACATATCCCTTGAGGCGTAAATGTTAGGTTACAGTACGCGCCGGAACCATTTTTCAAGGGCGGATATGGGGAGGCGGATCATCGTCGGCCTGCCGTGGGCGCAGTGGAGGGGGATGTCACATTTGAAGAGGTCCTTCAAAAGATCCTCCATCTCCTTCAATGAAAGGGACCTGTGCGCCATTATCGCGCCTCGACAGGCGGAAAGCGCCATCACCCGGTCCTTCATGCCGGTGTCAAGCGGCGTGAATGCCGGGTCGGGAGATGTGCAGCCCTCATGGGACTCGTTCCCCGTGGCGATATCCTTCAGCACGACGTGGACCTCGGTTCGGCCGAGGAACTGCGGAAGGCCGCGAACCACAACCTGGCCACTGCCGAAGTCCTCGATCATGAAGCCGAGGGACCCCAGCTCTTCTGACATGGAGAGGAGGTTATCTGAGGATGCGGCGTCGAGCTCCAGGTGGATCGGCTCCAGGAGCTCCTGCGTGGAGTAGCCCACCTTGGCGTATTTCCGCTTGAACATCTCAAGGCGGATCCGCTCGTGGGCGGCGTGCTGGTCCACAAGCAGAAGGTCGGACCCGAGCTCACACAGTATGTATGACCTGTCCAGCTGTCCGATGATGATGAGCCTGCGGCTTGCGGCATCTTCCGGCAGGGCCGGGGGCAGTTTCTCCACATCGTCGATGTTGGGTATCTGCGACCAGATATCCAAAGATGCGGTCTCCTGTGCCCTCACCTCCCCCTCGAAAAGGGTGGATTGGGGCCTCCTATCCTCCACGGTTGGGGTCTCTTTCGTTCTGAGTTCCGGAAATGTGGGGGGGGTCGGCCTGCGTGTTCTTGTTCTCGACCCGAATAGGATGCGGCCAACGGTGGACTCGACGCATCCTATGATCTGCCCCTCGTTGCTGAACTTCACCAGGTCCTTTGTCGGGTGGACGTTCACGTCTACCTCTGTTGGGTCCACCTCTATCATGAGGACCGCCAGGGGAAACCTCCCCTTCATGAGCCGGGACCCGTAGGCCCGTCTCAAGGCCTCGATAATGGACCTGTTCTTCACCACACGTCCCCCGACGGAGAGCGTGATGCCGCCGGAGCTCGACCTCGTGTCCCAGGGGAGCGACGTCAGGCCGGAGAGGGTCATGCTTCCGCATTCGGTCGGCGGTATCTCCATCATCCCCTTGGCGGTCTTCACGCCCAGGACGGCCGCGACCCTGTCCCTGTGGTCGGAGACGGCCCGATCGTTCAGGCGCTCCTCTCCGTCCACCATAAGTTTGAAGGATATGTTCGGATGGCACAGGGCGAGTCGGTTGACGATGTCTATGCAGCGCGTCCTTTCGCTTCGTTCCGAACGGAGGAAACGCTTTCTTGCCGGGATGTTCTCGAAGAGGTCCCTTACGGCGATCGTCGTCCCTTCCGGACAGCCGGTGGGCTCGACCGTCAACATCTTTCCCGCAGATACCACCACACGGACCCCATCCTCCTCCTTTCCCCCCCTGATCCGGGTCGTCAGCGTGACCTGGGATACGGCTGCGATGGAGGCCAGCGCCTCCCCCCGAAAGCCCAGCGAGGATAGGGAGTCCAGGTCCTCTATCCTTGAGATCTTGGAGGTCGAATGTCTGGTGAATGCGACCTGGGCGTCCTCTCTTGACATGCCCATACCGTCGTCCGTCACCTGTATTGACCTGATCCCGCCCCCGTCGATCTGAACCGATATTGAGGTGGAGAAGGCGTCTATGGAGTTCTCCACCAGCTCCTTGACCACCGATGAGGGGGATTCCACCACCTCTCCTGCCGCGATCTTGTTGACGGTCGTCTGGTCCAGGACCCTTATGTGCCTCGCCATCGTCTAGGTGCAATGTAAGGATAAATCTTAAGGGTTTCCTGGCAATAGGCCCTTCAGCATGAAAAAGGGAGTAAAGGGGCTGGAGGGCCTACGGGTCGATGTGTCGAGGTTTCTCCTGAGCCGGGGGATCGATACGGCAACGGGGCCTCAGGAGCTATCCCTTGAGCCGATACTATCCGGAGAGGACGTGCTTTTGATCGCGCCTACCGGATATGGGAAGACCGAGGCCACGTTTGCGCCGCTCTTGCAGAGGCTTATGGAGGAGGAGGGCAGGGGGATCAAGCTGCTGTACATAGCCCCTCTGAGGGCGTTGAACAGGGACATGCGGCTGAGGATGGAGGGGTGGTGCGAGGACCTCGGTTTGAGTATATCTGTCAGGCATTCCGACACTACTCAGGGCGAGAGGAACAGGCAGGCCAGGAATCCGCCGGATGTGATGGTGACCACTCCCGAGACGCTTCAGATCATGTTCACGGGGTCACGTTTAAGAAAGGGATTGATGAACGTTCGGCACGTGATAATAGATGAGATACACGAGCTGCACGGCGACGAGAGGGGGGCGCAGCTGGACATGGGCCTTGCAAGGCTGGATCGGTTGGCCGGCAGGAAGGTCCAGAGGGTTGGATTGTCTGCAACCGTTGAGGACCCGAAGGATATGGCCTCCTTTCTCGGAGGGGGGAACAGGAGGGTTAGGATCATAACGGGGGATTGGAGGAAGGAGTACAGGTTCCTTGTGGATTCGCCCGCCGTTCTGGATGAGGATAACGATAGCGCGGAGGCGTTGGGCTGCACTCCCAAGATGGCCTCGGTGATCAGGAGGATGGCGGAGCTGATTCAGGAGCACGGGTCATCCCTGATATTCGTCAACAGCAGAGACCTGGCGGAGGCGTTGACCACCAGGATGAAGGCGTACAGGCCGGAACTGCCCATAGGGATACATCATGGATCACTATCCAGAGATGCCAGGGTGGAGATGGAGGACCGGTTCAAAGCGGGTGAGCTGAAGGGGCTGTTCTGCACTTCATCTCTGGAGCTGGGGATGGATATCGGCCGGATCGAGCTTGTCATACAGTTCAAGTCCCCCAAGGAGGTGTCCAGATTGATGCAGCGCGGGGGGAGGGCTGGGCACAGGGTAGGGGACGTGTCCCACTGCGTTGTGTTGGCGA
>CBDVER010000097.1:0-5973 GCA_965373055.1 uncultured Thermoplasmata archaeon | reverse complement strand
CAGAGAAGGTCATGATGATGGCTAATAACACGGCAAGCATACCTCTGAAAGTGCGAACCATTATAAACACCTCTATTATACGGCCATCCGTATCTGCCGGGCAAATACTCTAGGATGGCCCTTCTTCAACAGAATAAGATTATAAAACATTTATGCACTTCGATTTTCCTTGTATATAAGTGTAACTTACGTTGTATGATCTGACATTGCGGAATCGCTGACGTCGCATCATATCGCCAGGAATTGAAATAGATCAAACTCGCCAACGGGGCAAGACAAAACTATCGAAAGGTCAATTGCCGACGGCCGTATCCCAAAAGACCCTCTATCGATCCGAGAAACTCTATTAATGGATGGGCGTCCTTCGGAGTGTATGGGAGACCGATTAGATGTCTTTGCGCTCTGCGGCATGCCGGGATGCGGAAAGGGGGTCGTCGCCGATTTTCTGAGGGAAAAAGGGATCCCGATCCACTCCATGGGGGACGTTGTTAGGGGACACTTCCGCGGAGAGTGCCCTGGATGTTCACCTGAGGAGACAGGGCCCTTCGCGAACAGGCAGAGGGAGCTCTTCGGAAAGGACATCTGGGCCCGCAGGGTAATTGAGAGGATCGAGCGGGAGAAGGGGGAAGGAAATTCCATCGTGATGATTGACGGTTTGAGAAGCCCTTTCGAGAGGGGCGTATTCCTGGAGAGGTGGAAAGAACGCTTCCACGTCGTGGCGATATTCTGCCCGCCGGACCTCAGGTACGAGAGGCTCGGAGGCAGGGGGAGAGGGGACGATCCATCCAATAGGGAGGAATTCGACCGGAGGGATTCTCGCGAGCTCGGCTGGGGGCTTGGCGACCTGATCGCCCTTTCGGACCACATGATCCCAAACGTTGGGACCGCAGAGGACCTCTGCAGGGCTGTGGAAATATATGTAAAAGAGGTTGCGGGGGCGTCTTGATGAGGTTGTTCTTCTCGGTGAAGATACCACATGATGAGATATTCAAAGAGATCCATGAGCTGCTTGAAGGCTCCAGATACCGTGGGATAAGAGCCGTTGATCCCTCGCTTCATCACATCACCCTGAAGTTCCTGGGCGATACTGGCCTCACCGCGGCCGACCTCTCAAACCCCGCCGGGGAGGCGGCGGGATCGATGGCCCCTTTCAACCTCGAGATCGGCGGAGCAGGGGCGTTTCCCACATGGAACAAACCCTCCGTAATATGGCTGGGGTTCCATGACCGGGCCGGATTGCAGAACCTCGCTTCCGATCTGGAGAGAAGGTTGAGTGAAACGCTCGGTGTGGAGCTGGAGAAACGGGCATTCCACGGGCACATAACGCTTGCCAGGATCGGAAAGGGCGCCTCCGTGGACCCTGGTGAGATCAGGGAGATCGTGGAGGTAAAGGCCAGGGAACTGAAGGAGAAAGGTTATTCTATCAGGGTGGACAGTTTCGACCTGATGCGGTCCACCCTTGCTCCAGGGGGGCCGATCTACAAGGTGATCGGATCATATCCATTGGAGTGACGTAAAGGGGATGAGAACATGAAGAAAAAGAGCCGAAAGATAATTCAAACCGAAAACGCACCGGCAGCGATCGGACCATATTCCCAGGCCGTTTCGGCAGGGGGATTCGTTTTCGTATCGGGGCAGATCGCGCTCAAACCCGGAAAGAAGAAGGAACTTGTGGGAGACACGGCCGGACGTCAGACGAAACAGATAATGTGCAATATCTCGGCTATCCTTGAGGCGGCCGGGACATCGTTGGAAAATGCTGTGAGGTCCACGATATACCTCACGGATATCGACGATTTCACGACCGTGAACAGGGTGTATGGGAGCTTCTTCGGCGAGGGCCCGCCGGCGAGGGTCACGATCGAGGTCTCGGACCTGCCCCTTGACGCCATTGTAATGATAGACATGATCGCCGTGTAATGGAGGGGCGATCACTCCTCGAGGCCGTACTGTTCCACGGGAGGGCCCGCCCAGAGGTACACGAGGGCCATCAGCAATAACACCAGGGCCATGGCGCCTCCAAGTATCCAGTATATGCTGGATGGTATCTCCCTCGGCTGCCGCACATCCAGGGTGAACGACCTGGAGATCGTCACGTTCCCGGATGTCACGTCGATCCTTATCCAGTGCTCCCCAACATCTTCCGGGCCGGGCTTGAACTCCACCTCCCCGGTCTCGGGATCTATATCGAACAGGGTCGTATTGTCCGAGAACACCGCCCCCCCGGCAAGGTCCCCGCCAACAGAGACCTTGTAAGTGTAATCTCTGCCCTCCCACGCATCCGGAAGGTGGAGGGACGGCTCCGTGAAAAAGAGGAGGTCGGAGGAGCCGACGACCAGGATCTCAAGGGTGTAATTCCTGGATCCTCCATGGGAATCAGAGGTGGTGATGTTTACGAGATGGACACCTTCATCCCCGGGATATGGCACGAACCGCAATGTATCGGATGACACCGTAAGATTGGCGA
Source organism: uncultured Thermoplasmata archaeon (assembly GCA_965373055.1). Taxonomy (GTDB): domain Archaea; phylum Thermoplasmatota; class Penumbrarchaeia; order Penumbrarchaeales; family Penumbrarchaeaceae; genus JAGLEG01. Next base: position 3,506 of record CBDVER010000097.1, on the reverse strand, counting down.
GATCCGAGGTGTAATTGATGGTGACCGCATCGCCCTCTGCATCTATGGGATAGAGCGTGACCGAAAACAGCTGATCTACAGTGGCAATATAGGCGCCCTTAACACCAAGTAATGCAGGTGGATCGTTGACCGGGTCCACGATGACCCTGACATCTTTTTCCCCCGAGGCAAGGCCGTCCGTAACAAGGACCTTGAACGACACCGTGCCAGTCCAGTTCTCGGGCGGTTCGGCCGACAATATTCCCCCCTGGTCAAGGGTTATCCACGAGGGGTGCTGTTCGATCTCACGGAAGGTCAGCTCCTCGCTGGCATTATCCGGGTCGAACACGAATTCGACGAGGTCCACCGTGGCTGGCGATTCCGGGTCCTCCTCCATCTCAAGAAAAGGGGGGAGGTAAAAGGCCGGCGCCGCGTTCACCTTGACGGACCTGAAGGCGATGTTGTTCTCGATGTTGACCTCATCAACCTGATATTCCACGGCCACGGTCACAAAGGACCAGGATCTGGATGGTGACGCCGTAAGGGAGATCATTGCAAACCCCGTTGATGGGATATCGACCGTCATCTCAGCCATCGGGGCGGGCCATTTAAGATGTTCCGACGGTATCTTCCCCGAAAACGCCATCACCCTCACCCCATCCACGGCCTGCCCCCTCAGGTTCACCACCTTTGCGGATATGGTCATCTCCACTCCTTCCGTGAGGATCCCGGGGGAGATCGTGATATCAGCGGACAGGACCTCCAGGTCCAGCGGAGCCTCTATCGCCGTCATGTTCTGGATGGAAGGAAGGTAACCGTTTGCAGTGACCGTCAATCTGATGGCCCCGGAAGATGCGAAGTCGGCCCCGATCTCGACCAGGCCATCGGGGCCCGTCCTATTCGAGGATACCGCTCCGGTCGCGGGATGGTACAGGCTGACGAGCGCGTCGTAGATGGGCGTCTGTGCCAGGTCCCTGACCTGGACCGTCAAGGTGTCGCCTCCCGCGTAGATGGTCTCCCGATCGGGGTGGACCTGTAGCTCCTGGGGTTCTGATAGCCAGGCCTTCAACGCGGGGTCCCCCAGATAGTTATAGGTATAGGCCCCTACCAGGAGAGCTTCCTGAGAGGATAGCTCATCCCACTTCCCCTTCAGATATGTCTCCTTCAATTCATACAGGGCGTCGCCGGGCCTCTGGTCCAGCATCAGGTTCTTCCAGAACATTGGCATCAGATACCAGTTCCCCAGGGAGAAATCCACCCCCTCGCCCCTCCAGGAGACCCCCGTGGAGCCGATCACCGAGATCGCACCGCCCCCCTGGGCATAGATCAGGCTCTCCAGGTCCTGATCGTCCTCACCGGAGAAATTGAAGCTGTCGCAGGAGGAGATATACATCACCGGAAGCATTCCGCCGTTGGATAGCTCGTCTATATCCTCCCTTGTCAACGCCGGCCCGAATCCCGCGCTCGGCGGGTACTGGGTTCCCGTTGGCTGCACCCAGTTTGCAAGGGAGAAAGGGGATGAGGATGAATCGTAGAACGACTGCCCCGCAAAGGAGACGAAGGAGCATCCATTGGAGATGTTCTCGGGAAGGGACGTCACCGTGAGAGTGTCGTTCTCCTCCGAATAGTTGCCGCCCCAGTACGGGTGATCTATCTGATAGTCGTGTAGATGTGTGATATCCATGGAATAGGGGATATACCGCATGGCACTTTCGATGGCCTTGTAGCCGTTGTCCTTGTAAGCGTTGTAGCCCTCGTCCGTCGGGGTAACGGGATCATCATCGATATTGGGTCGGTCCATGACCGAACTGGCCAGGATGCCCCTTGAGTACCAATCACCCTCGGGGGGGTTGGTCTCGTAATCTATTACCCTCTGGCAGAAAAGGTCGGCATCAACGGTGTTGTTGATCGGCACCCTGCCCACCCTCAGGGGGAATGATATGTTGGATACGCCGTGGATCAGCAGATCATCGATCTCACCGTACCTCCCGTCCCCATCGCCGTCCCACTCCATCTCCGGGGAGGAGAAATACACATCTGACAGGTACCGATCGTCCAGGCCGAAGTAGCTGGCATTGGCGTGGAGATACCTGATCGGGACCACGTCCGAATCGCCGCCCAGAAGAACGTACCGGAGGCCCCCTTCGGTCAGGGCGTACATGTCATTGAGATAAAAGAGGAGCTTTTCCGCATCGTCGTCCCCGGGGCCGGACAGGATGCCACCATCACCGTCCAGTATGAACACATCCGCCTTGAGGCCCATCTGGGACCGCCACCGCGCAAGGGATCGGAATGAGCCCTCGAGAGCGCCTGTGGTAATGATCGCGTAATTGGTCGTCGGGTCTGCACCCGGTGGCGCCCTTGTCGCAGGGGGCACATCTTCCTCTGCGCCTCCGGGGTTGGTCTCCATGGCCGCCCCTGCCGAGAGGAAGACCATTAATAACAGAACCGCCCAGAGGGGGGCTGTCGTGTGTATTCTCAAAGTCCCTCACCAACCCCCCTGATGGGGATCTGTTCCTATTACGGCTGTAACCATTTTAACCCTTTCCGTACAAACTTCGAACAAAACGGCCGCCCCGGCATCGTTCCCCTATAAGTGTTTAATAAGAAAGGTTTTTAAATAAGTTCCTTTTTACTGCGCTCACGGGATGCGACCTGGCAGGAACCCGGTTCGATTCCAAGGTCATCTAAAGATGCCTTCATCGAACTTGGACCCGTGGTCTAGTCTGGATATGGCGCCGGCCTTCTAAGCCGGATGTCGAGGGTTCGAATCCCCCCGGGTCCGCCATCTTCCCGTGAAATAATCAGGGGCAAATAAATGAAACGGAGCTCAAGAGCGTGGAAGAAGAAAGGCAATATGCGCTGGAAATGGCGCAAGAAGAGGATGCGCCGAAGGAAGAGGGCCGCCCGCCTTAGGAAGTAGCATTGAGGCTCCGGTTAGCTTCCCCTTGATGACCATTTTCGGGGGCATAGTGTAACCTGGTTATCATCTGGGTCTCCAAAACCCATGACCTGGGTTCAAATCCCAGTGCCCCCACTCGATTTCTTACGTCGATTATTATCGCTTCGAAATCGAGTGGTCGATATGGCTTATATACGACCAAAAGATGTGATCCTTAATGTTCACTTTTGGTCTGGCGCGAAAAGGTTCGCTATCGGCGATTACAGGCACCTTTTCGCATCCCAGTGCCCCCACTCAATTCCGATCGGCATAGAGATATCACTTTGGAATTGAGTGGTCGATATGGCTTACATACAACTAAAAGATAAGTTTTCATGAGTTGTCTTTTAGTCTGACGTTCAACTTCTTGCTAACCGACGATTACTGGCGAAGTTGAACGTCCCAGTGCCCCCACTCAATTCCGATCGGCATAGAGATATCGCTTTGGAATTGAGTGGTCGATATGGCTTACATACGACTAAAAGATAAGTTTTCATGAGTTGTCTTTTAGTCTGACGTTCAACTTCTTGCCAACGACGTTTACTGGCGAAGTTGAACGTCCTAGTGCCCCCACTCAATTCCGATC
>CBDVER010000096.1:0-6005 GCA_965373055.1 uncultured Thermoplasmata archaeon | reverse complement strand
AAACAGATCGAGGCCGCAAGGTTCAAGGATGTTGCTCAAAAGAACCTTGGAAGGGTGATCTCGGGAGATACATTTGAAGAATTACTCTCTGATATCACGGCTGATGAAAGGCACAGGTCGATAGTTATCATCGATGAGTTCCCCTACCTCATACAGAGAAATCCGGAGATCGTCTCCGAATTCCAGTTCATCTGGGATGAGGTGCTCAAGGATAGAAACGTTGTTCTAATTCTTACGGGCTCGTTCATGAGCGTTATGAAAAACGATGTTCTTGGTTACAACAGCCCTCTTTACGGCCGGGGAACAAAACAGATGGAGATAGGCCCGATGAATTCGAGATACCTGAGGGACTTTCTACCCCATTTCTCCACAAAGGAGCTGATCATGGCCTTCGGGATAACGGATAATATTCCATATTACATGGACCTGTTCAACGGAAAAGGAGATTTCTGGGAGAGGGTCAGGAACACGATCCTCGAAAGATCGAACCCCCTGAACAACGATGCTGAACTGCTTCTCAGATCGGAGCTGAGAGAGTACAATACCTATCTCAATATCATAAGGGCACTGCACAGGGGAAAGGTGAAACTGGGGGAGCTCTCGGATGCTTCCAGGATAACCATAACGAACATAACGAAATATCTGCATACGCTGGAGAGAATGAACCTGATAAAGGAGATGAGGCCGCTTCTTGGGGTGGATAGGGGTATTGGTAAAAGGTACCGGATATGTGATAATTATCTTCGGTTCTGGACCAATTACATCTATCCGAACAGGGAGCTTGTCGAGATGGACCCGGACCTTCTTCTGGAGAAGATCAAGGAGGAACACAACAGGTACATGGGGCCCATCTTCGAGGATTTCATAAGGCGAAACCTCAGGGTTATACTTAATAAACGGTTGGCCGGAGTTGGAAGTTGGTGGCACAGGGGAGAGGAGATAGATATCATCGGTATCGACGAGAAGAACAGGACGATCCACATAGGAGAGTGCAAGTGGAAGGAGAATGTGGATGGAAAGAAGCTAATGGGTAACCTGCATGAAAAGTCCTATCTCCTGGATACGAAGGGAATGGATCTGAGATACCATCTGTTTGCATTATCCTTCCGGGAGAGAGATCACAGCACCCATGACCTGAAAGATATCGGGAGAGCTGTATTTGGTGAGTTCATAAAATGAGTATGGTCGGACCCCTCTCTTTTACTCATCCTCGATATTATCCTCATCAATATTGCCCTATGTAGCAGATATTATGCTGATAACAGGACCAATACGATCATACTCCAGTAAAAGGAGGTGGGGCCTCATTATCATTATTGGATGAAGGAACCGGGTCGGGTTGTTGTGGCGTTTCGATATTATTGGCCACGGCCTCTGGTTGTTGAGATGTTTCCATATTATCGGCCACGACCTCTGGTTGTCGTTCTTGTATGCCCTCCATTTGAGCCGGTCGATCAGCTGTATTGATAGTATTTTGGGGTGATGGAACAGCCACATTCTGCTGCACTTCCAATGTGGTGGTTTCCATCGGTGGAGGGGGATCGATCTGCCCCGTGTTCACATCTGCCTTGATCGGATCGTTATCGCCAACCTGAGGCAGGGGGTCAGATGATATCTCTGGCTTCATATCCTCATCTGTATCATCTGGAGATCTCTCTTTAGATGGGGCCGAATCCTTTTTCCGTTTATTGAGCACGTACAGAATGCCTGCAATGATGACGACGATCAGAAGGCCAATGATAAGAAGGATAAACCACGGAAAGGCTCCATCGCTTTCATCTGACCTTTCAGAAGGAACATCCTCCAATATAGTTACCTCGGATGTTAGGAAAGAGGTACTATTTCCATATCGATTTACCCCGATAAGATAGTAGCTATACGTACCAGGTTCCAATATGGAATCGTCGAGGAATGAGGTCTTATTGACATCCAATGTTGTCAACTTCAATGGTTCACCATCATCCCTGATACGGTATATCTCGATATCCGTCACATCACCTTCTTCCGGTTTCACCCATGAGATCTGAACGCCTGTTTCATCATATGAGGTGGTGAGCCCGGAGATAATTGGCGGGATAATTGGCACTTCAATTGTCACATTTACACCCTGGGATCCTCCACGTACATTTATCGCCATCACCGTGTATTCATACAATATCCCCGGCTCAACGTTCTCATCCAGATATTCCAATGTAATGTTGTTGATCTCGGCAAGGAAGGCCCCATCCTTGAGGAGCCTGTAGTTTGTGATCCATGAGCCTCCGTTATAAAACGGAATATCCCATTTTATCATGATCGAATCCCCGGATGTGGATATTGTGACATTTTCTGGTGGGTTCGAGGATCTGCAGAATAATAATTCCAGCGATCCGGATCGGGTTGAATTTCCCTCTCCATTGACGGATATCAATGAGTATGAATAGGTTTCTCCAGGATTCACTTCATGGTCACTGTATGTTTGAAGGGAGGGATCGATATGGGAGATGATATCCCCGTTGCGTATCACGATGTACTCGATAATATCCAGCCCACCCTGATAGATCGGGACACTCCACGTGATCAGGATGTGATCTCCCTCGATCATGAGCTCCACCCCATCTGGAGGGTCAGCAACAGTGGCCGGAATGATATTTAACATGAATATCGGGGAGGAATTTCCAGCTATCGTTGATGCTGAAATTGAGTAATTATATGTTGAACCGATACTTAGAGAGGTGTCATTAAGCTCTGTCTGACCCTGGTTTATCAGGCCGATCCGTACCCACTGATCTCCATTTTTCTGTCTGTAGATGATATACTGGTCAACTACGGCCCCACCGTCACTTGATGGAGGGTCCCATTCAAGGAATATCCAGGAAGAGCCATGACTTTCCGTGAGGTTCCTAGGTTCATCCGGAGCCCATCTTGCAATGGCATTGATAACGGTATCTGGAGTAGAGTTTCCCACCCCATTTATTGCAATGATCCAATATTGGTAGGACATGCCCATGGAAACCGCGGTATCGTTGTATTCCGTGAGATCGGATGTTATTAGGGGGAGTGATTCCCCCGTGCCATTATGATCATGACGCTTCAAAATTTGATAGAAGATCACCTCTGAATCCCCATCATCCCCAGGTTCCAACCATTTCAGGTGAATGAAACAATTACCTATGGTTGAGGTAAAATTTCTGGGGGCCGAGGGAACGACCCTGTTGGTTCCCGACAGGACATCGGTGGAATTGCCCTCCCCCAATGTGTAGAAATTGGTTCTTATGTGGTAGTTATAATCATTTCTTTCAGAAATCGATATAGGTCTGTCCAAGTAGGATAAATTCTGGTAATTCTCCTCGATCCTCACGACCTCGCCACCATCGATCTGACAGTAAATGGAATATCCAACTATGGAATCATAAATTCGTATGGCCTCATCAGGCTGCTGCCATCGTAGATCAAAGCCATCGTCTGTTACCGTGACCGTGAGATCCCTTGGACTACTCTCCAATATTATCGCCGATGAATAGAGTATCACGGAATGATTTCCGGCAGTGTGGTTAATAAAGATCGGTCTGACGGTATAATAATATCCGATCTGTTCAAATTCTCCCCTGAAATCAAGGTAGTTTGTTTCGTTCACCTCGGCTATCAATTCCATGTCCACTTCATCGAGGCCTCTGAAGATCTGATATGAGATATCGATCCTATCCGTTATCCCTGGTAAGAAGTCCTCCCACTCCAGAGATATCTCAAAGGATTTTGACTCCAATGAGAAGCCGGTGATATTGGGTGCGGCCTTCGGCGTACCTGTGACATTTTCAGATCTTGGCGTCCTTTCACCCATGCCTGTGATGTTGTAAGTGACCGAGTAGGTATAGCGTACTTGATACAGATCGTGGATCTCATCAACATACCAATTTACCTCACCGGTTGAGGCCAGGAGTGTTTGAGATCCATCGCTGATATTTCTGTACAGGCTGTAATTCACATCGAAGTTATCGAGGATATCAGAAGAGAGTGGAGGCCAGCTTACATTGATGCTGAAATGATCAGGGGTGGTAGTTGGTGTTGTGATCACCGGAGCAATATTTGGAATTATCCCATCTGAAATTATGAGGGCCCCTGGTCCGATCTCCGTCCAGTTTATGGCCACTCCAAAATAATATGGATCGGATCCAAAGTTCTCAAGGGTGTAATTATACCAGGTAATATTTCCCTGGACGGCCAGCTCCGTCAATGTTGTTGGAGAATCTCCCATGAAGATCGTATAGTTGATGATCGAGAAATATTTGAATAATCTATCCCTGGGGGCATCCCATGATATATTGATGTATTGGGCCCCTTTCGATGCAGTTATCGGTCCTGATTCGATCAGGTCAGGATAGGTTTTTACAACGATAGCATCATCCTTTCCCGAAAGGGTGGTGCTATATGCACCCTGAGTTGTGGGGAATTTATTGGATGAGGTGGCCCCACCGATAACGACGATCCCATTCTCCAGCACAACGTGATGGTTGCTCCAACCATTATTTGAAGCACCTTCTTCATTTGCGGGACTGCCGATGTACGTTGAATATTCAATACTTTTTTCATCGCTGCTGATCCTGGTTAGAAACACATCTCCATTCCCATTGTGCGATGTATCGTAGGCCCCATTTGTCGTGGGGAAATCATTCGACCATGTATACCCCGTGACAATTGCTTCGTTATACTCGTTGATTGTTATATCAGAGGCCACCTCATTTCCATTTCCACCGAGAAGGGACCCTGTAAATGGTTTTAAGGTTTCATTGAACTTGCAGATGAACGCGTCATTATATCCCCCACTGAAAGAATTTTGAAAACCGTTGGCCGTTGGGAAATGAGTTGACCATGTGACTCCAGTGACGAAGATATAATTGTCCCTGCCTATGGCTATGCCCTTACCCATATCTGAACCAGAACCCCCAAAGAACGTGGAATGGTTCAGTGCGCTCAGGTTTTGGTTCAATATAGATACAAAGAAATCTCCGCCACCATAATAATTATTATCAGTGGTCTTTGGATAATTCGATGATCTTGTATATCCAGTGATGTAGATCTTCCCTTCACTATCGATCGTTAAGGCCTCGGCACGGTCCTCACTTCCTCCGCCTATCAAGGTTGAGTAAAGCAAACTGCTTCCGGATGGATTGAATTTCGAAACGAATACATCACTCCACCCTCCGTGCGTATTGTCATATGCGCCTTCGGTAGTGGGGTATTGCTCCTTACCAACATCATTCACAATACCGGTTTCACCCACTATGACCGGATTTCCATCCGGGTCAAGGGCGATATCATAAGCCCAATCAGCTCTGAAACCTCCAACATAGGTGGAAAACAGTAAACCGGACCCTGCCGTATTTAATTTGAACAGGATCGCATCGGTAAGGCCCGTGTAAATGGAGTTATAGGCACCGCTGGTTGTGGGAAACCGATTGAGATCGTATGACGTGCTTCTTCCGGTGACATATGCATTGCCATTATCGTTAACGGCGATACCCATGGCCAGGTCCTCGGTCTTACCTCCCACATATGTCGAATAGATGAGCTTATCTCCTGTTTTATTCAGTTTCACAACGAAGATATCCTTGTAACTGCCACCGGAAGCATAGGTCCGATCATAGGCTCCTGTCGTTGTGGGAAAATTCGAGGATATGGTATATCCGGTAGAGTAGATATGTCCATTTGGGCCCACAGCAACGTCGGTGATGAAATCCCAGGATGTGCCACCGATAAATGTGGAGAATATCAGTTTTGGATCGATGACCAATTCCCTGGAATCATCGTAATCATCCAAAGAAAAAGAGATCCTGTAATTGTCGATCTTCCAGTATGTATGCACTTCTCCACCATCCTGGTTGAAGGAGATGGGCTTATCCTCGGAGATATCGAATATAGATGTGGATATGATCAATCTCTCGTTCACAATTCTTGGGGATGCCCCTCTACATCTCAGCTGGATCTTATCCGGGTCTGCTCCAGGTTGAACGATGAAATCATATTTC
>CBDVER010000095.1:0-6013 GCA_965373055.1 uncultured Thermoplasmata archaeon | reverse complement strand
GGTATGGGATAGCCGGGGAAGGTTATGGTCGAGTTCGGAATGATCCTCATCCAGCTTCCGTTCTCCGTCTCGTATCTTATCGGGAAAGGGTCCCACATTATCTCGGGGTCATCCCAGCCGGACCATTTGGTGAAATTGGATCCCTCCCACGGCCCCGTATGCTCGCCGCTCTCCCATCTGTACCTCCACCATATCGTGCCGTTCTCCAGAGGCATTGGGTATGAGACCTCCCCCTGTTCAGGGAGGGGCCCAAAGAGTCGGTCTATGGTGGGGTCTAAGAACGTGGACGAATTGCCGACCTGGAGCCGGAGGGATGCGTTGATGAGGTTATCCATTACCGAGAAGTTGAACGGGAACGGGTCCCACATGATATGGCTCATGTTGAACTGGGCCCCGGCCGGGGTGATAACGGGGCCGCCCTGCAGCCTTATCTTGAAGGCGCCGAAATCATCTTCAGCATCGTCCAATCTGGTCTTGAGGACGATCACCTTTACGCATCCGGGTGGGATGTATATCGACACCACGCCTCCCTCGCCCGACTTCTCCTTTTTATACTCCCTCGATCCGTTGGGCATGACCATGATAACGGTGACGCCCCAGCGGGTCTTGTCGGTATCTCCCTTGAGTGTTATCACGCCGTCCTTCCCGTTCATGATGAACTCGTTCACCACGGTGCCGTGGGGCTCGGCCATCTCGTCATCGTCTATCTGCGCCCCGGTGAAGTTGTGCTCGTTATCGACCTCGTAGCCGGGCCACTTCATGTCCTTGTACTGCTCGAATCTGCCCTCGATCCTCCAGAGCATGAACTCCATCAGGAGGTCGTCGAAGTCCACGCCGGTGGCCTTTTTCACGGCCTCTTTACCAACCACGTCACCCTCATCCTTACCATCCCTGTTGGGCCCATCGAAGTTCTTGACGGCATCGTGCAGTTTCTTCAGCACATCCATCCCGAATTTATCCATCAGGAACTTGATGAACAGGAAGGACATGGTGTAGTGGTCCAGCGCATCATCATCCTTGGGCCACTGGGTAAATAGGTCGAAGTTCAGGTCGGTGGACATATTGATGAGGTTCATGGAGCCGCTGTTGTACAGCTCCTCCTCCATCTCCTGCCAGGAGATGTTGTAGTTCTTCATCGTTGAGTATCTGCCGAAGAACTCGGCCATCCCCTCGTCGATGAAGTTGTTCTCATCCGGATTTATGCCGTAGGAGCCGTCCGGCCTCTGCGCCATCTGGAACGCGTGGAATATCTCATGTTCAACGGTCTGCTTGGATGCGTATTTGTTCTCCCCCACATCCACGTGGACCTCACCTGTGGTGCCGTTGTAAAAGCCCTCATAGCTTCCATTCTTGGTGACGACTATCCTCAGGTACGGGGTGCCATCGCTCTCCTCTCCAGAGAACTTTGGGAGGTTGTACCCCATCTCCCTCAGGAGCTTGTACGTGAACGATGAGTACTCCAGAACGTCCCGCAGGTCCGATCTGTCCACTCCATGTCCCTTTGGAACTCCGCTCTTCGCCTTGATGAATATATCCTTGTTCCATGGGTACGTATCATCCGCCCCGATTACCTCAGCCCTACCGTTCTGTACGTATATGGACGACTCCTCGAGGTCGATCCTCACTATGGAATAGCCCAGAGGTGAGGGGGGCCCCTCGGTCCAGTAGGAGTCGGAGCCCTCATCCGGCCCTTGAAGCGATATGGAATTCCCTTCCCCCGGGGAGGGGATATAGGTGGTATTCGTCCATCCCTCCCTGGGCGTATCCCCGTTCCCTTCGCCCCAAGCGATGAAATCGATGATGTTCTCCTCCTCATCAAAGAGTGCGATCTCATCGCCGTCGTTATCGAGGATGTCAAGTTCGAGGTCCAGATAGACCGTGGCCTTCCCGTCAGAACCATCCAGATCGGCTGTTCCTGATGTGGTGTACACCAAGATGTGATCGTAGCCGTCAAGTCCCGAGACGGTGGGCATGGGTATGAGCTCCTCGTCGAAAGTGGTGAGAGACCATCCCTCCGTGGTCCCCGTTGTCCCTCCCATGATGTAGATCTCGAACCACTCCTCCGAGGGGCAGACCTCGGAGATCCTTGCAGATAGTGGATTGGATGCGGGGGTGTCGTTCCCGATGTTATCGAATCGGTCTGCGGGAGATGGCCCATCGTCGTCATCTCCCGTCAGGCCGATGAGAATCGCCACGCCCACCGCAGCCAGTATCATGATCCCCACGACCGCGATCACCGCGATCTTCCCTGGACCCTTTTTATCCTTCCCTCTTTTCAGCGTTTCGTCCAGGGGGTCTGTTTCCCCCTCCTCCTCCCACCCCTGTTCCTCCTCCTCCAGGTCGGGATCCTCTCCATCTTCCAATTCAGGGTATTCCATCTCAAGATCATCACCCTCTTCGATGTTGGGAAACTCCCCCTCCTCGAGGTCCCCTTCCTCCGCGCTTTCTGGATGTTCCATCTCCGGATCATCCTCTCCTACATTTGGATGCTCCAGCTCATCGGATGGATGATCATCGTCAAGGTCCTCATCCGGCATCACTTCGTCCATGTTCCCGTCCTTTCTTTTCATGACAATCAACCCACTCAACTTGAGATCAGCCCTTCGGAGATATCAGTGCTGCCATTTTATTTAATGATGCCCTCATTATCAGATATTACCCTGTTTACTGTTCTGGATAAAGATGATATATCTCCCGTCGTATAATGAGCACGATGAAAGGTCTCTTCATAGGCCGTTTTCAGCCGCTCCACCTGGGCCACGTATCCATAATGGAGTCCGCCCTCTCGGAGGTCGATAAGCTGGTAGTGGGCATCGGCTCCGCGGAGAGCTCGCACACGCTCCGGGACCCGTTCACCGGAAGGGAGAGGTTCGAGATGCTCCTTCAATGGGGGGCCGATAGAGGATGGTCAGAACGGATGATCGTGGTTCCGATCCGGGATGTCAACCGGTATTCGATCTGGGTGGGCCATGTGGAATCCCTCTGTCCAGGTTTTGATATCGTCTACTCGAACAATCCCCTTACCGTAAAACTATTCAGGCTGGCGGGGTACGAGGTCAGGTCCACCAAGCTGGTCGACCGGGACCTCTATTCGGGGACGGGCATAAGGGAGCTCATGGTCAATGGGGGCGCCTGGAGGGATCTGGTCCCGGCATCCGTTGGCTCGTACCTGGATGAGATAGAGGGCCCCTCCAGGGTCATGGACATTTCGGGGGGAGGCAGGAGTTGAGGGAGCCAACATGGGTCGATCTTGTTGAGGCCGCGATCAGGGGGTCGGTGACGATCTCCACGGCCGAATCATGCACCGGGGGATACATCTCGTCCCTGATAACGGACGTCCCTGGAGCGTCCGGGTGTTACCTGGGAGGTGTGGTGGCCTATTCCAATGATGTAAAGATAACACAGCTGAACGTTCCTGAGAGGACGTTGGTGGATAAAGGGGCGGTCAGCAGGGAGACGGCATCCGCCATGGCAGTTGGCTGCAGAAAGCTGTTCGGCTCCATGATATCCCTATCGGTGACCGGGATAGCGGGCCCGGACGGTGGGACAAAAGATAGGCCGGTGGGAACGGTGTTCATATCCGTGGTCGGCCCCGATAACGGGCCCATTACCGAGGGTTTTTCACTGGGCCGCCTGGATCGATCGGAGTTCAAGAGAGAGGTCTCGATCCGCGCATTGGGCATGATGATGGGATCCCTGTAGAAATAATTAAGATGGGAGAGCGCATACGGGGAGTATCATGGGGGGGGAACCAAAAAAGGTGATGATATAGGTCATTACCCTGCAGGGTTTAAGTGGGGTTGGGAGAATATCATGATAGAGGGAACCAGATGAGAAAAGAGTACATCCGGCTGATCGAGGAGGCCAGGAGGGAGGGCATACCTGTGTCCGAGTACCTCCGGCTCCACGGGCCGGAAGGTGAGATGACGTCCATCCAGGAGAGGGTGATGAAGGACCTGAGCGTAGGACGTAGGTCCCTTCTTTCCACAAGGACGATGACGGATGAGGAGTAGGCGCACCTTTTAGAGGTGCTCTTATTACGTAACATTTTTTTCTATCCCCCGTGAAAGGGAGCACGGGCACTGATCATCGGTCCGATCATAAAGCTTGATCATCAGCTGTTCCACAGTATGTTGGAGATGTCATCAAGGTCCCAGTGTAGTACCTTGTTCTCATCCATCCACTCCATGCAATCCTCTGTGAATCCTCCTCTGGAAATTTATTTTCCTATTCACGAACATAGTATAATCTCAATTAGGATAAGGACGATTATACAATATGATGATGTTGATCAACAGGAGTGATATACAAATTATCACTCTTTGTATCATTTAACCGATGATGGATCATCTCACCTTTTTCAGGAACCGATCCGGCGTGTAGGTGGATATTTTATCAAACTTCACATCCTCCTTCGATACGAGTATCAGGTCAATATCCAACCCGGAGGCGTTCTCTATCAATTTTCTTGCTCCCCGGAGGCCTCCCTTGCCCCATTTGACCTCACCGAAGGCAAGAGGGGTCCTCTTTCTTCCCTTCGTTATTATGAAATCGATCTCGGGTGATAGAGAATACTCCCTGTTCCCACCGTATTCTATGGTAAAGGCATCAGCGAAGAACCTCTCAACCTGCATATTCACCATTTTTCGAAGGTTGCTCCTGACCTCATCCAACATCACATCCCTCTCGTCGATATTGTGCCTGTCAACGAGATAATAATAGGTTTCCATAATAGGGGATTTGACCCTGTAGATCACCTTCCTTTTCGATTGAAATATCGGAATTTCCTCGATGAGCCCCATCTTTATCATGTTATGAATATAGGAGGTTATAAGTCGGCTGTCATCTCTCTCGAGTATGCCCCTGGTATATAGCGTGTGTGAGATCTCCGATGTGGACCATGTTCCGGCCCCTATAAGCCTGAGAACGGATTCATATATCCTGCTCCTTCTCCTGGACTCTTCAGAGAATATCTCCCCGATCAAGCCCGGAATGGCGTTCCTCGAATGGCCTATGACCCTCCAGAGGTCCTTCAGAAAATCTCCCTGGAAACTGAAGATCGGAACGGTCCAGGGATCTCTCAGGAAGGTACCGTACTCGATCGTTCTCTCAGGTTCTAGGTCAAGGGCCCTCACAACATCGAATGGATCCAGGATGTCGATCTTAACCTCGCTCAGCATCCCAAGTAAAGGTGAGCTGGAGGAGAGCACCTTTTCAATCATCTCCATGCTGGAACCTGAAAGGATCAGCCTTCCGTGCGGGTGGATCATTGATATCTCATCCTGAAAATACGACGGGAGCCGTTGGAACTCATCAAGTATGACGGTCATATTGTCGAGTAGGAGCGATCTGAGATGATCCAGAAAATGGTTGATATTGTCAAACCGGATGGGGTTTTTCTCGCCGGATACGACAACTCCATCCCTTCTGACAAGGAAATATCGATCATGATCTATGAAATTGCGAAGGAGAAATGTCTTTCCTGTCTTTCTTCTTCCGTAGACAAGAACCCATCCGCCTGCAGAGGAGATGACCTCTATCTCTTTTCTCGGGATCTTCATGGGATCTAATGTATTTCACAGTAGTTAAAAGTTCCTAACCGTAAATGGCCAATTGTACTTGGCCAAATACCATTATAATAATTCACCATTTTCCTGAATGAATATCGTTGATATCGAAGTTGAAAGGAGTAGCAGGCAGGTCCATCAGGTTCACTCCTGTAATATTATATGAGCCTGTCGAAGTTGGGAGGGGCCCCACTTTAACACTCACATCTACTCATATGTCAAAGTTAGGCAATATGTTCAAAAGAACGCGTTCGCAACTATAATTAATAAAGGTGAGAACCTTCTACCCGTATATCGGAGGTGTCCTCGATATGGAGCCCGTTTGTCCGCTCGATTACAGGTACGGCAGGAAGGAGATGAAGGAGGAACTGAGCTATCACGCCCGCGTCAGGAGGTGCCTGGAGGTGGAGGCGTCTCTCGCCAGGGCCCATGCGAAGGTGGGAAAC
>CBDVER010000094.1:0-6036 GCA_965373055.1 uncultured Thermoplasmata archaeon | reverse complement strand
TGTATTCCATGGACCTTCCAAACGCCATTGGTTTAGTATATCTGCCCCTGACATATTAGGAATGTCATGACAAAACTTTTCAACACGCTTCGCTCTGCGGGTGCATGGACCCGGAAGAGAGTTTCAAGATCGTCGAAAAGCAGGAGGTAACCCCGATATCCAGTATCGACCTCCGGCAGCTATCGGAGATATACGATGAGCATGACATCTATCTATCCATCTACATCCCCACCGCATCCAGGGAGAAGATGGACCTAAGCAGTTCCTACCTGACCTCAAGGCTCAGGGCTATTAGAAAGGCGCTCCCGAAGGAGCTGGCGAAGAGCTTCGAATCGACAATGGACCTCATAGGGGAGAGGCTGGAATGGAAGCCCATCCACGGGGAGAGGGGGCGGGTGATCTTCGCTTCGGAGCCCCTGGGTTTCCTTCACGTGTACCGATTGGGAGTGGACGTCGACCCCTTCGTCGCCCTGGACACATCCCCCTTCCTCCTGCCCCTTGCCAGGCTGGACGACGATTACGAGGATTTTGGCATCCTCCTTGTGGACTCCCAGGAGGCCCGCAAGTACATCATCCGGTCCGATATCGTCACAATGAAGAAGGGCCCATCCATCGACCTGATGAACAAACACAAGAGGGGGGGCATGTCCCAGATGAGGTTCAACCGCCTGCGGAGGGGGTCGATAGAGGCTTTCGTCGACATGGTGGTGGAGGATATCAGCTCAACCGACGACTGGAGGAAGATGCGCGGATTGATAATTGCGGGACCAGGGGATGCCAAGAAGAAGGTCCGCGATGCGCTTCCGCAGGAGATCCAGAAGATAGTGATCGGGCTGATCGATGTGGAGATGGACATCTCACCCGGTGACCTCCTGAAAAAGGGCAAGAGGGTCGCCGCAGAGGATGAAAGAAAAGGCGAACAGGCCATGGCGGAACAGCTGAGGGAGGCGGTCCTGAAAGGGCTGCCCGTCGCATACGGGGCCGCCGAGGTGAAGAACGCTCTCAATATCGGCAAGGTCCGATCACTCCTGATACTGGAGAACAAGTCCATCCCCGGATGGATATGCGAGAGATGCCAGTACATCAAGGAGAGGACAACCCCTCCCGAGAAATGTCCCAACTGCGGGGGCCCCACCTCGATCGTGGATGTGGTGGAGGAGCTGTACGAGCTGGCGCAGAGAAGCGGGGCGGAGGTGGAGTTCATCAGGGAGCACGCCTTCCTGGAATCCATCGGAGGTATCGGCGCCCTGCTCAGATATTGATGGAAAACCGACGGGTGCAGGTATGGGTCAGGAGGGCCCTATTGGGCCACTCTCAACTTCTCCCATCCTGCTCCCGCACGTAATCCTCCAGGACCTTCCTGGAGATCATCCATATCCTTCCCGACTTGACCGCATCTATCCTTCCCTTTCTGGCAAGAAGTGAGAGATACTCCTGCGAATACCTGCAATCCCTGGACGCCTTAGCCAATGTGATATAATCACCATCTTCCCCGCCCAGTGAATCGATGTACGTGGTGAGGGACCGATCCAGACATCTGGCCACGAAGTTGATAAATGGCACATGGTCCCCCCTCGTTTGAGAGGCGGTGATATGGTCGATATAGCGTTTCCTATCCATCTTCCGGACGATCACCGGGACCAGGCCGCTGCGCATCAGGTAGAGGTTCATCAGCAGCCTCGCACATCTGCCGTTGCCGTCGATGAAAGGATGGATGTTCACGAATTCCATGTGGATCATCGCCGCCTGCTGTATGGGTTCGCCACCTGCGAAATTAAGCATTTTATACAGTTTCTTGACCTTATCGGGGATCGATGAGGGTTTTGGAGGGATGTAGTTGGTGCCGCTTATCCTCACCCTGTGCCTCCTGTAGAACCCGGCATTATGGGGGTCGATCCTGTCAAGTATCAGAGCATGGAGGTTGAGAACGTCCATCTCCGTTATCTCCCCCTTCCCAACGAGGGACTCAACGAATTCAATAGCATTCCGGTGATTGGTGGCCTCCAGGTGTTCATTGAGGGTCTTTCCACCCACCGTTATCCCGTCCTCCAGAACCATTCTGGTCTCGGAAAGGGAGAGCGTGTTTCCCTCGATAGCATTCGAATTGTAGGTGAGCTCAACATCAAATGAGGCTTTCAA
Source organism: uncultured Thermoplasmata archaeon (assembly GCA_965373055.1). Lineage (GTDB taxonomy): Archaea > Thermoplasmatota > Penumbrarchaeia > Penumbrarchaeales > Penumbrarchaeaceae > JAGLEG01. The sequence continues at coordinate 3,897 of CBDVER010000094.1, read as the reverse complement.
CCTGCGCAGGGCTCCCATGTCAAAGGGCCTGAGTGAGTTCAGGAGATCCCTCTTTTGCGATATCCTGTCGAACGATCTCTCGTCTATCGGCATCAGGCCATATTATATCGGATAGCTTAATAATCTTTCTATCCGATATGCTATTTCACGAACTATAATGGTTTTTGATATATCGGATAGAACAAAATATCCTCTATCCGATATCACTCATCAACTTCCTCATCAGGCAGATACTGGACGATGCCGCACCAGATGTCGGAACGTACGTTCTCCGGCGTCCCCTCCCTGGCATCGCACCACACCGCATAGGTCCTGTTGTGGCTGGAGGCGATCCCCAGGTAATCTCCTATGAACGGCCCCCTGGTGTTGTCCCCCTCGAAGGAGACGACCTCCTCATCGATGTACATGTAGTTGTCAAAGGTCTCGCCCTGATCGTACGTGACCGCATAATACACGGATATCAGGTTATTATCGGGGTCGTCACGTCGGTCGTAGAAGACCAGCTGGACGGACCCATCGCTTCCCACGCAGATCGCGGGGAACCACTGATCGTTCTCGGTGGTGTCGTTGTTCACCCTCATCGGAGTGGAGAACGTGCTCCCCCCGTCGTTCGAATAGACCATCAGGATATCGGCGTTCCCACTGCTCTGGTCGGGCCAGCAGATGTAGATCGAGCCCTCATGCTCCCCGCCGCTCGTATCCACGGCCATGTCGCACATGGTGGGGGTCCTGTACTCTCCATTTGGAAGGTAGTAGTCCATCGGTGTGACCGAGGAGATCGTCCGCACATCACCGAAGGAGTTCCCGCTGTCCGTGGATCTCGTATACCGAAGGGCGCCCCGGTCGTAGTCTATCCACGAGACGTGGACCACGCCGTCGTTGGTCACCTCCACCTGGGAGCCCTGGGTCTGCCTCTCACCCTCCGTGAGGTCGGAGAGGAGCTGGGGAATGCTCCAGGTGTTCCCGTTATCCGTGGACACCGAATGGATGATCGATGCGGCAACGCCGTAGAGGTTGAAGGCGGTCCAGGTGATGTGCACGTCTCCCGACGTCGGGTCCACGGCGATCCACTCCTTATCGTGGAACGTCGTGTAGAGCGACACCGACTGGATCACGATGCTCACCTGCGGGAACGTCCTGCCCCCGTCGGTGGAGCGGGCCACGAATATTCCCGTGCCTGGTTTTACCAGGTTCTGAAGGGTGATATCCCGTTGAAACACGATGCCGGCAAGATAACAGTCGCCGTTGGGCCCAAAGGCGAGAACGGGGTCTCCGCCTCCCGCGAACTTCCACAGGGTCTCCCCCCTCTGCCCGTCTGCACCAGGGACGAGCCCCCTCTCCCAGGTCTCCCCCCCGTCGAATGTGGCGTAGAAGCCGCACCAGGCGTCCCCTCTCGGGGAGCCGTAATCATTGGACGCTGCAACTATGTTGAGCGGATCGGTCGGATTCACTGCGATGGATGGTTCGTTATTTGCCTGGGGCACGTTGGTGGTCTGGCTGTTGGGAAGCATGATAGGTGTGAAGGTATCCTCATCCGGACCGGCCCCTCCTCCCCCCCCGTCCCCGGCCTCGTTGGTGCTGATGAAATAAATCAATGCTCCAACAACGAGGATCGCGGCCATCACGATCGCCCCCGTCTTCATCATCGTGGGGCCTTTTTTCTCACTATCGGTCATGACAGCTACCAGGCATTTATAGCTATTAGAGATTTGCATTGATTATTCGAAATTTGCCCCTTCAAGTATAACTTTAATATGCTCCAGGATGATACACGGGGGAGCATCATGGCAGGACTTTACGATAAGGCACCCTGGCTGGCCGACCCCGTTTTCGGATCGGAACTGGTGGTATTCGATATACTCCTTGCAGGTGCTGTTCTCCTTTTCGGCATCATCACCGCCTTTCTGTATGCCGGGATGGCGGCGAGGGCCATCTCACGCCTCTTCATGGATCTCGAGTTCAAGAGGATGAGGAAGTTGAAGAAACACCAGATAACGGAGGAAGAAAAGGAGAATATCGAGCGCAGGAGCAGAAGGACGCTCGAGGTCCCCTTGAGGAGGGGCTTGATCATCATGTACATCCTCATATTCCTCATCATCTCATTTCTGACCCTGGGGATCGACATGAACACGAAGCTGGTGATCGTGAACCAGGAGTTCAGGGCATTTCAGTTCGTACAGTGGTTATCCATCTTCACCTTCTTTCTGCTATTGTCCCTATTCGCGGCCTATCCGCTGCTTCGCGCGATAGTCTATGCGATATTCTCCCAGAGGCTCCGGAATTCCGAGAAATACAGGCTCTATCGGTCCCTCAAGCTCGCGACAAGGCTCTTCCTGATAATCTTCGGCTCCTATCTGGCATTTCTCTACTCCTTCACACTGGAGCAGATGGATAGGGCGTCCCTTCTGATGAACATCCACATCTTCCTGATCATAGTCCTTCTTAGCTACATGGCCGCGAAGTACATCCCCAACATAATGGGAACATCCGTGAAACGGGGGGACCACCTTGAGGGGAGGCAGAAGAAATCGCTCAGCAGGCTGATCCAGGCCGGGATATACCTGCTGGGCGGATTGGTGGCCATGCTTGTTATCGGCCTTGACCCGATCACCATCGGCACCTCGCTGGGACTGATCGGCTTCGCCCTAGCCTTCGGGCTCCAGGACACCGTCGCCAACTTCGCGGCGGGGATCATGATCGCCATGGACAAGCCCTTCGTTATCGGGGACAGGATCCGGCTGGACTGGGGGGGACGTGAGACCTGGGGCGATGTCACGGACATCTCCCTGAGATCGACCTGGATCAAGACCCCTGAAGATGAGATGATAGTCATCCCCAACATGCTCATCGCCTCACAGCAGCTGTGGAACTACACGAGGGATTCGCCCAGCGCCGCCATGCTTTTGAACATGCAGATCTCCTACGAGTCGGACTGGAGGCTGGCGGAGAGGTCGATCCTTGAGATCCTGAAGGGGCACCCTTTCGTCCTTTCCCACCCTCCCCCCACGGTCCTCATGACGGGGTTCGAGGAGAACGGGGTCAATCTGAGAACGCGCTTCTGGGTCGCCGATGCCAGGGACAAGCTTGCGATAGGGTCCGATGTCCTGAAGAAGGTCAAGGATGCATTTGACAGGGAGAGGGTGGAGATACCATATCCACACAGGGTCATGATCAGGGCGGAGGACCATCCGAAACCAAGGACCAGCGATGAGGAATATATCTCCCCGCTCCACCTCCCCTCCACCGGATGGAAGAAGATGGTGCTCAAGGAGGACAAGGTCAAGCTGGACATGGGCTCGGAGGAGGGGAATATCCTCTCCCCCACCTCGGGGCCATACCCCGCCAAGATAACCGCACCATACGTGATGGGATTGGCGAGAAAGATGAACGCGACCGTTACAGTTCTATTCATCAAGACCCCCAAGGGTCGGGTCGAGGAGGGGAAGAAGGCCCTAAGGATATACAACCGGATCGCGAAGATCTATAACGTGGAGGTCAAGCTGATCTACGAGGAGGGGGACGTGCTGGAGAAGATCCTTTCTGTGGCCGAGATCGAGAGGGCCACTTTAGTGGTTATGGGGTCGACCGAGGAGTCGTTGTTCGGCTCCATGACCCGAAGGTCGATCACCAACGAGCTTCTGAGCCATCTCAACATCCCCACCCTCGTGGTTCCTTTCAAGGGGGAGGCCAAGAGGATGTACTCCGACCTCAAGAGGATGAACCTTCTGGCCCCGGGAGATGATGTGATCATGCCCGATGATGGAGAGGAGATATCGGGCCTACAGTCCCTCGAAGGGGTTCCGAACACCGGCCCATGAACCTCTATCTCATGAGTTCTTCCTGAATTTCTTACCGGATAGGTAATAATAGGCCCCCGATATCTAGTGGTCCTGAAAA
>CBDVER010000093.1:0-6080 GCA_965373055.1 uncultured Thermoplasmata archaeon | reverse complement strand
GGGCCTGATGCCCCTTACAAGGACCATTGTTCCCCTGACCTCGATGCTCTCCTGGAGCAACCCCTCGGGCCCGAACTCGTCCACGACGGTGCCTAGATCGTCCAGTGATGTTATGGTGACCCTGGCGCCGGATGACCCCCAGAGGGGCAGCTTGCAGGTGATGAGATGGTCCTCCACGGCCATGATATCCACCACGTTCGAGACCAGGTCCAGAGACGCCATGATAACCGGGTTATCCGGATCGGAGGGGTCTATGGTCTGGACCGCCCTCTCGGATGTGGTGATGATGGTCCCATCCACCATCCTCGTCCTCTGGATGGGGTATGAACCCTCGATCGTTCCCCTCACATCAAGGGTGCCCTCCTCGAGGTCGAAGGATATCAGCTGTACGCCGTAGGTGTCGCTGTCCCATCTCTCCCAGGTGTAGGAGCTGAACGGGATCAGGATGAGGTCCTCATCATCAAGTATCGTCAGGGCCTTGTCATCCCAGTTCGCCTCCGAATAGGTGTGTCCTTCCCCGATAATGACCCTGTCCGTCATGACCGCATTGTATGGGTCTGTCACATCGAAGAGGCTGACCGCCACCTTCATCTGATCGCCCGTATCGTCCACGCCGATCGCGATGATCTTGTACCCCCTGACCTCCATGTGCTCAACCCAACCCGGGATCTCCAGCACATCGCAGAGCTTTGGGTCTGACGGGTCCGAGAGGTCCAGGACATCCAGGGGGTCAACGGAGTAGGGGAGATGTATCGTGTAGGCCCTGTCCCCGGCAAAGCGAGTTGCCATGAGGCTTCCCGCATCGTCTATGAGCAGGTCCCCCTCCATCTCCAGCTCGCCTGGGTCCCTGCAGTCGATCACGTGCAGCCTGGAGACCCACAGCGGGTCCTGCGGGATCTGGGTCACCACCCTGAGCATCCCCTCGAAGAAATCCATCTGGTACCTGTCCCGAAGCTGCCCCTCGATGGTTATGCTGTCCCTGATCTTTATGTCCCCTTTCGGGTCCGATATGTCCACGTATTTTATCGTTGTCGTATATGTGGGCCACCGGTCACCGTTATAATCGTAATGGCTTCCGGAGACGAAGATCGCCCTGTTGGTCACATGGATGTTCTCAGAACGCTCCTCGAAGGACTCCCTGTCCACCTCGCCCACGTTCTCGGGATCGGAGAACCCGATGGATACGATCTCCGTGCCCTTGTACGGCTCCTCGTAGGAGGGTTCGTCCGAGTCCTCGTAGGAGGAGTCGTCCGGGTCGTAGGAGGGTTCATCAGAGCCGGCTGAGCCTGGAGATTCCTCGCCGTCGTCCTTTATCACCATCTCCTCGGTATCCTTCAATCCAATATCATCATCATCAGAATCTCTCACCGCGACGGCATCTCCATCAAGGTATTGGTAGTAGTCCTCCCTGTACGATACAACGTAGAGGACCTCACCGACCCTCCTGCTGTCCACGGGGTATCCGTTGATCTCCACCATCTGGACGACCCTTGGGGCGGACGTATCGGTGAGATCGACTATGAACAGGGTCCCGCTGTTCCAGTCGCCGTAGGTCTCCCCCTCTCCGGGCGTGCCGGATACTATCACGAATGCCAGAAAATCGACAACGTACATGCTGACCGGGTTCCCGATGATGGGAAGCCTTGACTCGATCGTTGGGTCATCGGGGTCCTCGATGTCCACGATGACGAAACCCCTGTAGCTGTTGAGAAGAAAGAGCCTGTCGCCGACGATCTTGATGATGTCCGATTCCTCCACCTCCCTATCCCGGGCCCCACCCTCATTATCCTCCTGAAGGGATGCGTCGTCATCTGCCGTTTTATCCGATGAGGGCACGGCGACTCCATCCCCCTCCTCATCCCGGGCACCTCCGTAGAGGTTCTCTCCCTCTTCGGGCTCGGGAAGGGAGTCGATGAAATCCAGCTCCCCGCCGTCAACCCATCTGGCATCAACATCGGGGGTCTCCAGGTCCATGGTCGGAGCGTATTCCAGATAGGAGGTCCACCTCTGCCTGACCTCCTCATCCATGGCGGCATCGCCCACCGCACCATTCAGGTTGACCTCATCCCCTTGATCGCCCCCATCGTCGCTCAGGTTCATGAGAACCACCCCCAGGATGGAAAAAGCCAGCAGCGCCGCAAGGGCCGCCACGAAGAGCTGATGGCCGATGTGTTTCTCTTTCTTCTCATTTGATTCCTTCTGGATCCTTTCCGACATCTTGATCGCCTCGATAGGGCCTTTCAACACATCCTTTTTAGCGATGGTCTTCCCTATTGTATAACAAGTATCCATTGGTGTATATAAATGGAAGATGGAACACTCCGGTAACAGGTATAAAAGGCTTGTTCATCGTTGGAACGGAGAATATGAGGTTCACTTCACGTGGATCGGGCCGCCTGCAGACCAAAATGATTTATACGCACCCGTGATTAAATGGCCTTGCTATCTCCGGTCCGTGGGAGGAATGAGCCTGGAAGTTTCAAAAGAGGATGCGCCGTCAGCTGCCGGGAAGGGGCCGAAGGATAGGCGCAGCATGGTCCTTGCCCTTCTGGTGATCCTCATATCCTCGGTCCCGAGGTTCCTGCTGCTCGAACGCGATATCTTTCCAAACGGAGTTGACGAGGGCGTCCAGATCATGGCGGGCAGGATGTGGGCGGAGGGCTTCACATTATACGATCAGATCAACACCGTTCAGCCGCCTATCATGCTCAGCGTATACGGCCTCATGGGCGGGGACCCGATCATGTTCAGGTACCTCTCGGCCGTATCATCGCTGATCATACTGGGGCTTGTAATGCTCCTTGCTTACAAACTTGGTGGGCGGATCACGATGGTACTTGCCGGCGTCTTTCTCTCCATGGACCTGATGTTCCTCCACGAATCGAGGCTCGCCTCCCTCGATATGTACTGCCTCCTGGCCGTCTCGCTCGGCGTGGCCTCGATAATGGTCTACAGGAGGAATGGAAGATGGCCCTATGTCCTCCTCTCGGGGGGCCTGCTTGGATTGGCCTGTATGGTAAAGCTCTACGCCGTGGTGGCGGCGGGCATGGTGTTTCTGATCCTTATTATTGACCTTATCTCAACAAGGCCGAGGTTCGGCGATCGCGATCTTGGCCATTTCCTTCCCGAACGTGTCAACGACGGAGGACGGGTTGGCCATATCATCGCCTACTGCGCTGCGGGAGCGGCAGCAGCCTCCATCGTCCTGTTGATCTTTGGGCCAGCGACGGTGATCGAGGGGGTCCTTCTGAACCAGATGGGCCGACCAGTGGACCCTATCGGGAACAAGGTCCTCTACCTCGCGGTCTTCCTCGGCGCCAACCTGATCGCGCTCCCGTTCTTCTTCATGGGCCTTTCGAAGACGTATAGAAGCGAGGCCGGCGTGGTGCTCATCATCTCACTTGGGTTCCTTCTATTCATGCTGTTCCAGGCCAAGACCTGGCCTCACCACTTCCTGTATCTCTCCCCGGCCCTGGCTCTTTCAGCGGGAATGGGGGGGACGCTGTTATCCAGAAAGTTGTCCAGGGGGATTTCCCCGAGCAGAAGGGGAACTGCCATTCCAGCAGTTATCCTGATAATATCGATCCTTGTCATCGGCGGCTTCTCGTACGCGGTCGTGGCAAGGGGCCACCCCGTGGAGTATCAGGTGGCGGACATGGTGAGGTCGCTGACGGACGAGGGCGACTACGTCCTATCGGGAAACCCAAGGATCCCCGTACTTGCGGACAGGCCTACTCCCCCTTCGATAGTGAACGTTGCCATCGTGCAGTCCCCTCCCCTAACGGATGAGATCCTCAATCAGACCGTTCTGGAATACGACGTCAAGGTGATCGTTCTAACATATCATCTGGAGGAGTTCGGTGGGTTCACATCCTTCGTGGAGGAGAACTACGACCTGAGGGCCACGTACCACGACACGCACCTACCCTTCGAGCAGGATGAGCGCATCTACAGGGTCTACGTTATTAAACCGTGAGAGGGCCCCATCGATCTACCCTGACCGGAGGGGGTGGGGAATTGAACCGATGGAATATATTGGTCGGGAAACCAAAAGATATTACATCACCGTAGTCACTTATACTGAAAATGGGGGTTGCCATTGACCGAACCGGCTCGCCAGCATATTAGGTCCATCCACGTATTCACCCTGTGGGTTGTGATCCTGATGGCCCTGCCCGCCTTCATCGCGACCAGGGGGGGATCTTCATCAAATGAGGCCTCCTTCGAATCGACAAGGGTGTAGATCGAGGGGGTCCCCGAATAAGACCTCAACCTGAGGCTACCGGATATGGCCCCCTCGGTCGTGATCCTCGCCCCGTCGGAGTTCCTCGCCGCCACGGGGCCGCTTGCCAGACACCGGACGCGGATGGGGCTTCCGACCGTGCTCTACTCCATAGACGATATCGAGGAGAACATAAGCGGGGAGGACCGGGAGAGGAAGGTCCACAACTTCCTTAGGACCCTGCATCAGCAGAACCCCTCGTTCAAATGGCTGCTCATAATGGGTGATTCCGAGCACCTGATGCCCCGGCCACTATGGCACTATGCCCTTGATAGGGGTCAGTTCTATCAGAATTACTACTATTCGGATATGTACTACGCAGGGTTGGATTCCACGTGGGATACCGACGGGAACGGCAGGTACGGGGAGTTCTCCAATATCACATACACGGTCGACGGAGACCTCGATGCCGACGTGTATGTGGGAAGGGTTACCGCATCCACCGTGGAGCACGTGACGAACTACGTGGAGAAGCTGATCCGGTACGAGAGGAATCCGCCCGTGGGGACCTGGATGAAGAGGTTCCTGAACTGGGGCTCGGTCATGGAGGCCCCGAACAATATCGAACTTGGCGCCACAGATCGGTATGTGGATTACAGGTCGAACGCCTACAAGGTGTGCACCAAGGTAGGGGAGAGCCTGCCCGACCACATCATAGAGAGAAGGCTCTACGATTATCCCCAGCTGGAAGGAGGGAACTACACCATCGATGACGGAAGGGACTCCCTCAACCGGAACAATATGCTGGCATGGTTGAACAAGGGGGCGTCCCTCCTCAACTTCGCAGGTCAGGCCAGATATGCGGGCTATGCGTTGAACGACTACGGCCCGCCCACCTGCAACGACAATGCGGACAACTACGTCTGGAACGAGCCCATAAGGTACTCCGATCACGCCTCGCTGACCAACGGGGACATGCTGCCGTTCATGTACCTCTCCACGTGCAACTCCGCCAGCTTTCATTTTGGAGATGCCACTCTTGAGACGTTCCTCACGGCAGAGAGCGGCGGGGCGATAGGCTTCATATCCTCCACCGGAACATCCTACCGGGGAGAGGAGAGGTCGTACTCCTGGGGAAACTGGTATCTGGACCAGCGGTACTGGGAGATATTCTTTCAGGAGGGGGTCACCAGACCCGGCCAGGCACTTGGCATACTGAAGGCGGATTACAGAAAGACCTGGTTTGGAGACCAGCTCCCTGCGTTGAGGGAATCCATATTGGGGATGATGTATGCCTACGTTCTCCTGGGGGATCCGTACGTGGATATCTACACGGACGAGGCGGTCTGGTTCAAGGACCCGTCCCAGCTGGGGGTCAAGTGGTATGCCGGAGAGCACGATTACAGCGTGAGGATCCTGGATCATCTGGGGGACCCGGTGCCGAACCCGAGGTTGACCATATACGATCCCAACCTCTATCGGGTCGTGACAGGAGATGGGGACGGCTGGTTGAACTTCACATTGGACCTGACGGGCTCCTCAAGGATAAACGTGACGTTCACGGCCCATAACGCCGTCCAGACATCATCCCGGTACAACGTCCTCCCCGAGATCGCGGACCTCGCGATCATCGAGGGAGGGATCCAGATCTCGGATCCCCTGCCGGCTCATGGCGATACGGTTACCATCACGGTGCCTGTGAGAAATATCGGTGGGATGGTGGCGGAGGATTCCAGGCTTCACGTGAGCTATGTAGGCGGTAACGGAGACCCCACATACAAGGTCTTCAGGCATGACCTTGGCGACCTCCAGGAGGACGAGGAGAGCGTGGTATCCTGGAACTGGTCGGTCAGGGCCG
>CBDVER010000092.1:0-6136 GCA_965373055.1 uncultured Thermoplasmata archaeon | reverse complement strand
ACCTTGTTGGGTGTCTGTTCCTTGGAGATTATCTTTTCAGGGGGTTCAGAACAATATCAATAATGGTCATTAAGAAGAGCCTTCCACCCCACTTTTTCTTGATCTTTCATTCTCTTCTATCCCTTCTACTGGCTTATTTACTGTTCAGGGTGAGAGGCATGGATGCTGTGGTGGTTTTCATCGCATCAGTACCCATTATGGGCATTGCGGGGTATATCATTCATAAATATGGGATCTCCGACATCGGGAGAGGTATTGTTTATTTTTCCTCCCTGATCACTACGGCCCTGGGCCCGATGGGTACGGCCTGGATATACTCATCATTGGACGATCATGATCGGTCCGAGAAATAGGTGAACTTGTTCTTTCGATGCTCGTCAGCTATCTTCACATATATGCTGGCATTTTCCTTTGCCCTTTCCTCGAATTTCGGGTCGGTCTTTTTAACCTTGCCTGGAACGCCAAGGACCATGCTGTGTGGCGGTATCTCGCTGTTTGGTGGAACAACCGCCCCCGCTCCAATTATACAGCCGTCCCCGATAACTGCCCCATTCAGGATTGTAGATCTGATGCCGATTATACAGCGGTTACCAACAGTACATCCGTGAACGATCGCGCCGTGTCCAATGGTGACATCATCTCCGATCGATACCGGATAGTTCACGTCAACATGGATTATCACCCCATCCTGGACGCTTGTCCGGTTTCCTATCTTGATGGAGTTCTCATCGCCCCTTATAACCGCATAAGGCCATACCGATGATTCCTTTCCGATCCACACATCCCCGATTATTCTGGAATCCGGATGGATAAAACACCCTTTGGACACCTTCGGCTCCTTTAAATTGGACACATCATTCACCTGATACAAGGTTAGATTGGTTGGGTATTTGAATATATCCCAGGGACTTCCCAATTTAAATGCGGTTTATGAAAACTATTATATATTTACCATTGGCTCTGGTTTTATACCATCTATAAATGCCTAGGTAGAATTAGTAAGTGTGGGAATGCGTAGGTTGGAGTATTGATAACGGGATGGAACCTCAGAAATGAGAACGGTGCGGTCCGAGTGGGAAGGGATCCAGATGGCAGACGAGGAAGGGAATACAGCAGGGGGGGCGGTTGCTCCCAGGTCGGCAAGGAGGAGAGTGGTTGCAAGGCGCACCTCTCCTGAGGCTGTTGTACCACCTCATCCGGAACCCTCTGAGGGTGCAGGCGCACCCAAACCCCCCATTCTCCCGAAACAGGTCTTATCCGATGGGCCCCGGTTGGATGATGGGGAGAGGCCGGAGGGTGAAACGCCGGAGGAAAAAGAGGAGAAAGCTCCCGGTATCTTCTCGGCCGAGGGTTTCAGGAAGATCTCCGGTGCCGTAAAGAAGCTATTTGTAACAGATCCCTCTGATATCCATCTCGTCAAGAGAGCAAAGGAATTGGAGAGGGACGATAATGACCTCCTGGAAGGATTGGAATTTCAGGAGACCATTGATCTGGGGGATACGCATGTGGAGGTCAAGGTGTTCCTTAATCCGGAGACAAGCGAATATATATATCATCCGATCGAACCGATCCTGGCACCCAGGCAGAAGGAGGTTTACGATTTTCTACTGATGACCCTCAACAGGGCCCTCAGCTACAACAGAGAGGCCATGGAGGACCCCGAGCTGAAGTCGAAGTTCCTGATCGGGGAGATAGATAACATCAGATCGGATTACGTATCGATAATCGGAAACATATCGGAGGAGTTCATAGATCCGATAATATACTACATCAAGAGAGAGTTCATAGGGTACGGCAAGATCCATTGCTTGATGTTGGATCAGGGCGTGGAGGATATATCCTGTGACGGCACGGACATACCGGTCTTTGTTTATCACAAGGATTACGGATCGATCAGAACGACCATCTCTTACGAGACCGATCAGATACTCGAGGGTTATGTGGTCTCTCTTGCACAGAGGGCGGGAAAGAGCATTACCGTGGCCGATCCTATATTGGATGCCACCCTCCCCGAAGGGCACAGGCTGAATGCGACGTTCGGAAGGGAGGTGACCACCAGAGGCTGCTCCTACACCATCCGTAAGTTCAAGGAGGACCCCCTTACGATCACGGACCTTGTCGGTTACGGCACGATATCCACACAGATGGCCGCCCATTTCTGGCTGGCCGTTCAATATGGGGAATCCATGATATTTTCAGGCGGCACGGCTTCGGGCAAGACCGCTACAATGAACGCGATTTCCATTTTCATCCCCACATCGGCCAAGATAGTTTCGATAGAGGATACCAGGGAGGTGAACCTTCCCCATCAGAATTGGATCGCCGGCATCACAAGAGGGGGGGCCGAGGGTGAAAAGGCCGGCGACATCAACATGTACGATCTTTTGAGAGCCGCATTGAGACAGAGGCCGGAATACGTCATTGTGGGAGAGGTCAGGGGCAAGGAGACCATGACCATGTTCCAGGCGATGGCCACTGGCCACACCACGTACTCCACCATGCATGCGGATTCGGTGAAATCCATAGTATATCGATTGGAGAATCCCCCGATATCCATTCCCAGGGTGCTGATCCAGGCATTGAACCTGGTTGCCATACATAATCAGCTCAAGGTAGAGGGTAAGCGTGTCAGAAGGGTGACAGAGCTTGTTGAGATCGTCGGGATCGAACCAACCAGCCTGGAGGTCATTACCAATCGTGTTTATGGTTGGGAGGCGGCGGGGGACCATTTCGATTTCGGAGGGCATTCCAACCTCTACGAGAAGATCATGGACATGGAGGATATGACCCGGGATGAGGTTGTCTTCGAGCTGGACCGAAGGGCCGAGGTGATCGATTGGCTCGAGAGGAATAATGTCAGGCAGTATCAGAATGTTTCCAAGATCGTGGTGGAGTATTACGAGTCCCCTGAGAGGGTGATGAAACTGCTCAGGGAGAACCCCACGATCGATATAACGAAGGGTTTGACGATCTTTGATGAGAAGGTGAAAGAACGGCTCCCACCTTCCAACCAGGATCTTCTTCCGGAGGCTGGCATGGACAATGAGAATGCCGCGGAAGTGCAGGGAGGTGCATGATATGGCATTGACCCCTTATTATCGTCTATGTATGAGGATCGGTCCTGCAACTGTTCTTGGTAAAAGGCTTGCAGATAATAACCCCGATATCGAGATGACCCTGGCAAGGGCGAACAAGAATATCAGGGGCGAGGTGTTCTACACGGTGGCAGTGGTCTCAACCGCGATCGCATTTATCGTGAGCATTTTACTTGCTTCATTCCTGAATCTGCTCATGCTCCCATCGATGGGCGTTGAGATGCCCATCCGGGTTATCGTCTGGGTTCTTCTACCCACCATCGTTCCCGCGATAACATTCATAGTGTTTCAGATCCTCCCTTCGAACTCCATTGGGGAGAGGAAGAAGAATGTGGATCGGAACCTGCCCTATGCCACAAATTACATGGCGGCCATGGCATCTGCCGATGTAACACCACCCGCCATATTCAGGGGCCTTGCTGATCAGCCGATATATGGCGAGATCCAGATCGAGGCGGAGAAGATCGCAAGGGATATAGATTTCTTCGGAAAGGACCTGATGCTGGTACTTCAAAAAGCCATTGCACGGTCCCCTTCTCCGAAGTTCCAGGATTTCCTTCAGGGCATAATCACCACCGCGAATTCCGGAGGGTCCCTGAAGGTATATTTCATGTCAAAATCGGAACAGTTCATGAGGGAGAACAGGCTTCAACAGGAGAATGACCTGCAATCCCTTGGAGTCATGGCCGAGAGTTTTGTCACTGTGGTTGTGGCATCTCCACTCTTCCTCATCATCATGATGTCCACGATGACCATGATGGGGCAAAAAGGTGGGACCACCTTCCTCTACAGCATAATATTCGGCTTGATACCTGTGGCCCAGATAGTGTTCGCTGTTCTGCTGGCCGATACGGGGGCTTCTGATTGAAGGTCGACGACGATTCCCCCAAAAAGGGTAGGAAACAGCTGGTTTCGAGGAAGGACCTGGAGGAAGAAGGGGGCGCCATCAAGCTTAAGGCCGCCTCGACGACGGAGAGGAGGAAGGATAGGATCGTATGGGGCATATCTATCGCCGTTGGCCTGATGTTCCTTTTCCTGGCAGTTGGCACCTTCCCATCCCAGACCAAAGATGAATTCAAGGACACATATGATACCATGGATGAGTCGCAACAGAGGCTATCGATGAGGGAGGGGTTCCTGGATATAAATACCACCTTCAACACCACGGGTTATTGGGTGAAGGATGAGATCCATATAGGCTGGCACAGCTTCGTGATGCTGACCTTCCTGTGTGGGATCGGCCCGATAGCGATATATGAGTCCAACAAGAGGAAGAGGATCGATAGGATCGAGGCGAGGCTTTCTGATTTCCTCCGTGATCTGTCGGAATCGATGAGGGCCGGGCAGACATTGCATGAGGCGATCAAGACCTCTGCAGGCGGCGAATATGGGGCTTTAACCCCGGAGATCAAGAAGATGGCCCTGCAGGTTTCCTGGGGCGTATCCGTCACAAAGACCCTTGAGATGTTCGCACAGAGGGTGAACACGAACCTTGTGCGGAGATCGGTTACCCTGATCAACGAGGCGTCCAGTGCTGGAGGTAATGTGTCCAACGTTATCGATGCAGCCGCAAAGGATACTAGGGAGATCCAGATTATGAAGATGACAAGGGCGACCGAGATGGGGATCTACAAGATCGTCATCGGCGTCTCTTTCCTCGTGTTCCTTGTCGTCGTTGCCGTCATGTTCTTCTCTTTCATGCCCGAGATGGAGAAACTATCAGACAGCTTTTCCTCCACTTCGGATGGAAGCTCGGCTCAGTCTCCCGGGGGCTTCGATCCCACAGGAGTGGATTTCCAGGAGGTCAAGCTCCTTTTCTTTGCAGCTGTGGCAATTCAGGCCGTTGGGGATGGGATCGTAGCCGGTATCATGGCGACAGGAAGGATCAAGGACGGCCTGGTCCTGGCCACATATTTCGGTGCGTTCACCCTTATAGCATTCGATCTGTTCATGTTATGACACTTTTATGAATGGTACCTCATAAGGGCATATAAAAAGGTTAATCTAATGTAACTCCAATGATGTGGGGCAATTGTAGGAAGGAGAATAATGAAAGTTATATCAAAATCTCAGGGGGTTCCCATCTCAATGATCGTCATAGGGGGACTGATGGCCACGATGTCGTCCATGGAGTTCGCAGATCAGAACAATACAACCCTATTTGTGGCCGGATGGTTCCTGATACTCTTTGGAATACTCGCCTGGTTCATCCCTGAACTGGGTAGATACCTCAGGAAGAAACAGCGGTTGAGAATGAGGGCGTACAATCGGGAGCCAACAGAGAGCCCACAGGGGAGAAGGAGAGCACCGCAGAGGAGGTGAAAAAATGAAAGATGACAAGTCGATAATATGGGCCTTTCAGAGGGCAATAAGGAAAGCCCTGAAAGGGGCGGATGGGATCGTGACGTTCCCGACCAGAGAGGAGATGGAAACGGCCGTGGCGCGTGAGGTTTTTCGATCCCAATGGAAGGCTTACAACGACTCCAGCGATGAACAGAGATATCGTTTGATCGAGAAAGCCTTGGCCCTTGATGATGAGGACGCGTTTCTATGGGCTGTGAAAGGCTCCCTGCTGTTGAAGTTCGATCGGCTGGAGGAGGCAAAGGAGGCCATAGAGGCCTCACTGGATATAGATGGTGGCTGCGATGACGGCTGGTACTGGAAAGGGATCATTCGATCGAAGGGTGGGGATATTGACGGGGCTGTGGAGTGCCTTGAAAGATGTGTTGAACTGGAACCAGAGCATGCAATGGCGGGATTGGTACTGGCGAGGATCGAGAGGGACCGGGGCAATCTGGATACCGCTCTTGATCATATCACCAAATGCATTGAGAGTTCATCTGAGGTGTCAATGCTTCTGCTCGAGCGATCGGTTATCCTTCTTGAGATGGTAGATCCCGATGGGGCGAGAAGCGATCTCGAGCGGGTCCTTGAGATAGAGCCAGGATCTGGAGTTGCACTAGGCCTTATCCAGAGATTGGATGCGCTTGAGGAGGAAGAGGAGGAAGAAGAGAAGCCTGCTGAACCCGAACCTGAGGAAG
>CBDVER010000091.1:0-6166 GCA_965373055.1 uncultured Thermoplasmata archaeon | reverse complement strand
TCACGGGAGATACCATGTTCATAGGGGACTGCGGCAGATGCGACCTCCCCGGAGGAGACATCCATTCGATGTTCATCTCGCTCCGGAGGATCAAGGAGCTGCCAGATGATCTGATCGTGTACCCGGGCCATGACTACGGGTCGAAGCCTTTTGATAAACTTGGTAAGCAGAAGATGATCAACAAGGTGCTAATAGCAAAAAGCCTGGATGAGTTCTCAAAGATCGAATGAGATATGGGATCTTCACATGTGGAGGGCAGATAGATATCATTCCAGAAATGACCTGAGCCAGAGGTCATTTTTACATTTGATCTCCGTATCCTTCAGGATGCTTTCGATCTCACTGTCAGTATACGAATTATCTTCTCTTCTGAGTCGGGCCTCATAATCATCAAGGTTAACCTTCATCTCAGGTTTCTCCGGCCCCCTATCGATCTCGATCACAATCATTTTTTCACCCCGCAAATTGCCTCCGGACCAGGGATGAGAAAAACGGGTTATAATACCTTGGTAGAGGTGGTAGAACCAATTATGTCCGGATCATGAGGCATTAAGATCAAATGGTTCAAACAGCCCTCAGTAGAACGGAGTGACGCCGAAATCCCACGGCTCCTTGAACATTATATCCACGCTGTCCCCGACGGAGAGCCTTAGGCGTGGGGAGATCATTGAGTAGATGACGAGATCGTCTCCCTCCAGGATCGATTCCGACCTCTCGTAATCACTGCTCTCACATTTTGATATCACTTTCCTGACGAACACCGTCTTGGTCCCGTCCCTGAGCCCACCGGGTACAAAGGGGTTCTTCTCGTTGAACTCCCTGATATCGATCTCCACCTCGAGCCGGGGATCAACAGACCTTACACTGCCCTTTATCCACTTCAAAACAGCGTGGACCGGTTTGAAGTCCCCCTCCTCCCCCCTGTAGAGGACCTTGCACTTGTAGCAGAAATGAAGTGGCACCTTCTCCTTGGTATCACCATCGGAATATTTGGAGGTCCTGCCCATGGGCAGTACAGCGATCTCACACACGGGGCAGTCCACCATAGCAAAAACCAGCCTGAATTAATAATCCTTGAGATGATATAAATTGTTTCCTACCAAACTTATAATTTTTTCGTATGTTACCTATGAACAGGATATGGGCGATCATCCGTGTTTACTGATCAGATCCTGTCGCCGGTCCAGCAGTAGGTACACAGCTTTTCCCTCGGATACCCGATAGCCTTGATCATATCGTCCAAGCGGAGATAGTAAAGCGAATCGAGCCCCAGGTCATTCCTGATCCAATCCACCATCCTGTCATATTTATCGGTATCAGGGTCTGTATATTCCGACACATCCTCGATGTCACTGCCCTCCAGGGCCCTGATAGCCTTCCTTGCGGCAAGCTCGTCTATGCTCCTTGTGGAGAGGGCGTATCTGCACGGGAACATCAGCGGTGGGCACGCCGGCCTGACGTGAACCTCCTTTACCCCGGCGTTCCGAAGCTTCGCTATGGTGAAGTTCTTCAGCTGGGTGCCCCTGACGATGGAATCCTCGCAGAGGATTATCCTGTTGCCCTTGATAGCGGCCTCGTTTGGGATCAGCTTCATCTGGGCTATCCGGTCACGGTCTGCCTGGGAGAGGGGCGTATAAGACCTGCCGTACGTCTGCGTGTACTTGAAAAGGACCCTCCGGAACGGGATCTTGGACTCCATCGCATATCCGATCGCATGTGAGGTCCCCGAATCCGGAACGCCACCCACGAAATCGGCCTCTATGTTATCCCTCATGGCGAGGTATTTACCACAGTTCTCACGGACCATCTGGACGTTGATGCCCTCATATGTCGATGTGGGAAATCCCGTGTATATCCACAGGAACGAGCAGATCCTGACCTTATCGTTTCCCTCCTTGATCGTCCTGCATCCGTCGTCGTTTATAAGGGCGATCTCGTCTGGTTTGATGAACTTCTTGATGGAGAAGCCAAGGTTCGGGAATGAGGAGCTCTCCGATGCCACCGCTATCTCCCCTTCCTTCTCCCCGATGACAAGTGGGGAGACCCCGTTCCTGTCCCTGGCCGCGTATATCCCGTTCGACGTCAGCAGCAGAAGGGAGGTCGACCCCTCTATCACGTCGAACATCCTCCTGATGCCGTCGATTATGGAGTCTCCCGTGTTTATTAGGCTGGCGATCACCTCGGTGGAGTTGATCTCGCCCGAGGCTATCTCGCTGAATGGTATCCCCCTGGAGATCAGGTCCCTGGCCAGCTCGTCGCTGTTGGTCACCAGGCCCGAACAGCATATTGCGAAGGTGCCGAACTTGCTCTCGAACACAAGGGGCTGGGGAAATTTATCCGAGATCACACCGATACCCGCCCTGCTGTCTATCTGGTCCGACCCCTCGTAGAACTTGGTCTTGAACTGTGAGTTGGATATATCGTGTATCTTCTTCACAGGCCGCCCCTCATCGAGGAAGGCGATCCCACCATATTCGGTCCCCAGGTGGCTGTGGTAGTCGGTCCCGTAATAGAGGCTAGCCATGCAGTTATCCTTGCTGTAAACTCCGAAAATACCAGTCATTATCTCCCCGTTCCGGGGAACGGGAAAAGGATATTTAATGGTTGGTCAGGGCCTTACGAAATTCCTATTCTTTCAGGTATCCTCTCTTCACGGAATCCTCGATGAGGCCGCGGGCATGGTTCCAGATGGTTTCCGATCCCTCGTGGATGTGCTCGTTCCTTTCCCTGACCTGACCTGCCAGGACGCCGTGTTCCCTCCACGTCCGGCCTCCCGTTCCGTGGTTCAGTATGATTGGCTGGAGCCGGTCCAGGGAGGCTGCGAACCTCGCCTCTTTCGTCCCTCTTTCCTCGAACTCCTCCCAGAGGGAGAGGAGCTCCCGGGCCTGGTCATCCGGGAGGATGTTGAAGATGCGGTCTGCGCACGCCCTTTCCCGCTCCACCTTTGTTCTGTTGCCCTCCTCGTCGTAGGCGAAGGTGTCCCCCGCATCGATCTCCACGATGTCGTGTATCAGGAGCATCCTGATCACCTTCAGCAGGTCGATATCCTGAACGTTGGAATGCTCCGAGAGTATCAGGGCCATGAGAGCGAGATGCCAGGAGTGCTCGGCGTCGTTCTCGTTCCTTGAGCCGTCCAGGATGAACGATCTGCGGAAGATCCCCTTCAAACCATCCACTTCCCTGATGAAATCCATCTGCCGATCCAGCCTCTCTTTTTCCGACGACATCACATTCCTCCCGGACATTGACAGGGGACATCGTTTACGAGTATGATATTATTTTTGTGAGGGGGGACCATTATTCGGGAATATCCATTAATATCTAGAGCCGACTGGACGTGTCATGATCAAACATATCGTCGGATATGTTCTTGGGTTCTTCGTGGGGATATTCCCCGGGTTCTTCCTGGTGTTCAACGCGATATTCACCGACGGCCCCGACGCGGAGAGGGCGTTCGCCTTCCTTCTGATCTTCATCGTCTATCTGGCAATGGGTTTCGTATTCGGCTTTCTCTTCAATGGGACCGGAGCCTGGACAGCATTGACCATTCCATCTTCCATCATCGTGATCCTCTATACCCTGAATGAGGATCAGAACCTGATGCTACATCTTCTGGCGTTCTCCGTCCCGATCATCTCTGCCCTCATCGGCTCACTCCTGGGGTCATATCTTAAAAGGAGACGGACCAAGGTAAAGGATGGCAGGTAGATAATGGGCGTCTTTCCTACGTTCTCAGGGAGAAATTCGCCCTCACCAGTGGGATCATAAGCCTCATGGCACCTGTAACATTGCCGCTTCTCGTCAGCGACCATATCCCGGACCCCAGCGCCCTCCTTCTCGTTCCCGGGTCGAAGAAGGCATTGGGGTCGTTCTCGGAAAGGACCGTGTCTATCATCGATATCATCTGCTCGATCTGCCGGTCATCCAGCCGGTCCATTATCCTCCTCCTTGCGGCCATCCTTCTGCCCAGGTCTGGAAGGATCTTGCTCTTGATCAAGCCCTCGTAATATCTCAATGGATCTTCTGCCATGGTCGATGCTCCTGCCAGATGGCCCGAGAGGATCGAGTTCTTCATCCCGAAGCCGAGCAGGGGGTCGGTGAGCCTTGCCGATTCACCGGTTAAGAGGATCTTTCCCTGTCCGAACTGTTTCCCGGGGGTGACCGGAACGCTTCCGAAGATATTGCAGATCAACTTCGAGGATCCCAAGCCCTCCCTAATGGATGGTAATGCGAGGAACCTCTCCAGATATTCATCGTATGAGGTGCCCTTCGGGACCATGTGGGGCCTCATCGTTGTGACCACCGTGACCTCATCCTCCGTGGGTAGGACGTAGGAGTATTCGCCGGGGCAGAGTTCGCTTCCAAGCCAACACTGGGCGATCCCCGGTTCGAATCCATGGGGCCCTTTGAAATGACGCCCGATCCCTATCGCAATGTCCTTTTGAAATAGCGGTGAGCTGATCCCTTTGCCCACCGTCGTTGACCTGCCGTCCGCACCAATTATGATATCCGCCCTCTTCTCGAAACGATCATCACCCTTTGATATTATCAATCTCCCATCGGGTGTTGCCCTCTCCACCCTGGCTCCGAACTCTATCCTGATATCCTCCCTTTCGATCCTCTCGATCATCTGGTGGTCGATGGACCCCTTGCCCCTCCTTCGAATGAAATATCCATGGGGCCTGCTTAGACGGAAATCCAAAGGTTTGCCCGTGGGAGAATGGATCTTCGCTCCAAGGTAGGTGGCCTCGGGCTCTATGTCGAATCCCATTTTCGATATCAGCTCCAGCGCGTCCCCATCCTGAGTGAGGTTCTGAAGCGCCTCGAAACTGGTTGTTTTGCTTTCCACTATCGATGCCCTGAGCCTGGATTCGATCACCTCGACCGATGCTCCACTTTCGTATGCGCTGATCGCTGCAGCACACCCGGCTAGCCCGGCCCCCACAACGATCACTTTTTTCCTGTTCATGCTGGAACTTGACATGAACGTTATGAATTGACTTCAGAGCTTTTTATATAATGGTCAATATATTAACCATGTTTATATAGGGACGATAAAATGGACGGGAAAAGGCTGAAGAAGGTCACAGTCGAGTTCAGGCCCAAGATCCTCAGGGAGGTGGGTTATTCCGACCTGTTGAAGGGGATCGACAGCATCACCGTCCTATCGCCGATATCATTGATGCCCGAGAGGTCCGCCATCATGGGGATCGTGAAATGGTCGGGAAAGGAGAACATGGATCAGTTCACGCGGAACCCACTCATCGATCAGGTGTTGGATATGGGGGCCGTCAAGGACGGAAGAATGTACCTTATCATGGGAAGGGAGGAGCCCTGGTACTATCAGATGATCCAGATGGTCATGGAGGACCTGAACGTGTTCCCGGACTGGCCCGTCATCCTCGGGCCCGACAGGATAAGGATCGGATGGATCGGGTACATGGAGAACATAGCAAAGCTGATGGAGCTGTTCGAGAAGATGGAGATGAATGAGACCATCACGTCGATAGTGAACTACGACCCCACGAGATCGGGCCTTCTTGATGGGCTCACCTCAAAACAGTACGACGCCCTCTCCGAATCGTACAGAAGGGGTTTCTTCGATGACAGAAGGAAGGTCACGATCAATCAGCTTGCAGGGGAACACGGGGTCTCCCCCGCATCTTACATGAAAACGTTAAGGAGGGGGCAAAAGAACCTTCTCAATAGACTTTTTGCGGACGAGGTATGAGGGGGGCCGATCACTCAACAACGACCATATAGTGATCCCCACCCTTGGGACCCTTATAATCGAGCTTAACCCTGAAGTCAAGGTCCAGGAGTGCCTCCTCGACCTTCGCCTTGATCACAAGAGCCTCGTATCTATCCATGTAGCGTCCTCCTTGCGCATTCATATAAACCTTAATAAATAAACATATTTCCATCCAGTCTCCAAAACGGATATTGGATGAATCCCTTTCAGGATGGATAGATAAGCCTTTCTGGGACCGTTTATAAACCTGTATTCGATACGGGAACACATGACCGACGATGTTTTTTCCCAGATAGAACCATTCAAGATCAAGATGGTGGAGCCCATCAATCTTCCAAACAAAGACGACAGGATCAAACACCTGGACGAGGCGGGGTTGAACATCTTCCTGCTCAGGGGAGACCACATCGTCAT
>CBDVER010000090.1:0-6182 GCA_965373055.1 uncultured Thermoplasmata archaeon | reverse complement strand
TTCCGAGATCGTATCCATCATCTCATTCAGAACATCATTGAATGTCATGTTAGCATGTTTATAATAGATCAATCGGTCGTAAGTATCTGGATTTACATTGATGGTTTTATAGGACATAACTATCATAGTTAGTATAGTTGTCATAACTACATATACTCTTCCACTTAAGACGCTTTGTTGAATAACTCTCTTTCAAATGGCGGGGGCCAACCATTCATATCTGATAGTCCCAGACTCCGCCGTAGTATTCATCCTCCGATATGGGCTCCCCTTCCGAAAACGGCACCGTGATGAAATGAAGCGCGTCCTTATCGCCATCCGATTCGGTCCACGCCCTTCCCGCATGGGAGGTCACCAGCTTCCTGACCGTTGCGAGGTTCAGGTTCGCCCTGAGCTCATTCAACCCCGGGCCCCCCGCCCTTGAACCGCCCTTCAACCTCACCCACAGACATATCTCCTTCCCATCCGACAGCCCCCCTGCAGTCACGACCCCACCGCTCCGGGAGGACCTGAGGGCGAAGAAGAGGAAATTGTTGAGGGCCTGCTTCATGAGAGATGGATCGCAGACGATCCACCCCATATCCGGCATCTCCAGCCTGAGCGAGATGTCCCTGCTCATGCCCTCCTCCCTGATCTGCACAAGGACATCATCCAGCAGGTCCTGGAACATGACGGACTCCGGATGCACCTCCTCCAGAGACCTGTTTTCCGACATCACGCCCGTCAGCTCGGTCTGGAGCGTCTCCACCTTCTGAAGCCTCTGGATGACGCTCTCCAGCATATCCTTCTGAACCAGGGTCAGGGGGCCGAACTTGCCCCTGCTCATCGTGAACAGATCGTCCCTTGCCTGGGCGATGGGTGCCTGAAGTTCCTTCATTATGAGATCGGGCGTCAGAGGCTGATACGGCTCCAGGCCAACGCCTTCCAACCCGTGTTCGGTCTTCAGGGTTCCGTCCCTCTTCAGCTCGAGGACCTCTCCGGTGAATCCCGCAGATGATAGCATCGATCCCGACCCGAGGGTGATACCCTCATCATCGATGATGGAGTTCAGGGACCTACCCATATCAACAACGGCCCTGTCGATGCTCGGGTCAGATCCACCTGGATCGGCCCCGATGATACCTTTAAAACTCTCAGCAGATAACGACAGCGCCGAGCCTAAACGCTTACCGATGTTCCCCTTTTCAACCCCTTTACGGGGTTTTTTATCGTGCCTCATCAGTGCTGTCTCCCTGCGAAGACGGGGTCCCATCCCCATTTGGAGCTCACGCTCCAATTTCAGTTCAACAGATTCCCCATATAACTGGGTAGCGGTGACCTGGGCGAAGATACTATGTCAAAGGATCCTGACGTCGATAAGGGGCCATGACCTCAGAACAGGTCATCGAGGTCGATGTATTCATCATCGTCCTTGTTGACCTCCTTGTGATGAGGGAACCGATCTATCTCGGGCTCGGGATCATCCGATGGGAGGTACTCCATGATGAGGGCGTCCTCCATATCAGGTGGGGCCACCTCATCATCGACCTCCTCTTCGATCGGGGAGGCCACCTCTGAAAATTCAGTGGATCCCTCCTCCATGAACATGGTGTCGAGTTCCTCCTCCATGGGTTCGGGATCGAACTCCTCCTCGGTGGGAGGTGTTATCTCCTCCTCCATGAACATGGTGTCGAATTCCTCCTCCTCTATGGTCGAATACGTTTCCATATCGAGGGGCTCGTAATTGAGTTCATCTTCGCCGGAGCGGATACCTCTGTGAAGGTCAGATGAATCCAATGATTCGTCGTAATCATCCTCGTCCTCATTATCCACGTCATATTCTGGAGTGCTCTCCTGAAGGTCGGTCGGATCCTCCCAGATCTCCCTGGTGATCCGCTCCCTCTTCCGGATGTACAACAATAAAAAGCCAACACCGCCCAGGGCCGCAAAGAGGACCAGAACCACCACAACGACCGCAATGACGTATCCGAACCCACCTCTCTCCTCCACCGGTTCCTCCGGGATGAGCACGGTAGTTGAAAAGGACCAATTCAGCCTCTCCATCTCGTTGCCGTACGGGTCCATACCAGTCACGACGACCTCATACGTTCTCCCGTGATCGAGTAGATCAAAAGGCGTAAAAACTGCACTGCTCCCCTCCCAGGTGAGGTTGCCCTCCACGCCGTCCACCGAGAACGAGAACCTCTCCACGTCCATCAGCTCGGAGAAGGTCACCAGCACGGTCGAGTCTATCGAAATGTTCGCTCCAACAGGGGACCGGTACATAACGTAGGGGGAGATCGCATCCACCTCGAATTTGATGTTCTCCATCTCAAAATTGCCCGCACGGTCGAAAACCTTCACCGTGACGGTGTGCCTGCCGTTGGAAGGGGACCTGATAACATACGTCGACAAGGCCCCGTTATCCACCCAGGGGCCGCCGTCCACGGAGACCTGATACAGTAAAATGCCGGAGGCGTTATCGAAACCCTCCCATGAGACGGTGACATCCTCCGGCCCGCGGACCTCCTCATAGGAGCCGGCCATCTCCAGCGTGGGGCGATCCCGGTCCACGTAGATCGGATCGAGATCTCTTATCAGCTCATTTCCCGCCGCATCCCGGGCCCTGATATGGATGTCGTGGGCCCCGCTCTTAAGGAAGAGGCTCTCCGTGAAGGGTTGCCAATCCTCCTCACCGTTCCGGAAGGAGAGCGTCGTGTTCTCGGAGAGTATCTCCACCCTGATGACCACCAGGGAGAGGTACCATCCGTTCTCCCCATCCGGCTCCAGGGGGCCGACCGTGTAGGAGAGATCGGGCCCATACGTGTCAACATAGAGGTCGAGGCTTTCCAGATACCTGATGTTCCCCGCCTCGTCGATGCCGCGGAACCGGAGCGTCCACATGCCGTCGGGTATCACCAGATCGCCCCTCATGACCTGATGGGGGCCGCTCCAATCCGCATCACCCCCCAGTTTCTGGATCAGGTACTGTACCTCCCCCTGGTCTATCTCCACCTGAACGAGGGGCTCTATCCGGTAATAACCGTTGTCACCCTCGGGCAAAGATGGGGTCAGGGTCATCGTGAGTTCAGGTGGTATCGTGTCCACCTTGAACAGCTGGAACTGGGGGACCTCCACATTCCCTGCGGGGTCTATGCCCCTGTGATACAGCGTGTGTGTCCCCTCGGGGGCCGGGACCTTCGAATCGAGCACCCCCCACTCCCCATCGTCCCATCTGTACTGATAGATATTATCCCTCACATAGAGCTCGTTCGCCTGGATAAGCGGAACGGTCACGTAGAAATCGTTATCCCCGTCGGGAAGGTGGGAGACCTTGATCCTCGAGACGGGAGGAGTGGTATCCACGGTGAAATGGGATTGGGTGACGTTGACATTGCCGGCCTGGTCGTAGCCCCACATGGTCACCGTGTTGGCGCCCTCGTAGAGGGGGACCGGCCCGGTCAGGTCCATTCTTGAGAAGCTGTTTATCTTGTACTCCGCCCTCCCCAGATGCTCGGGGGATGTGATGTACACGTTGGGGATCGTTACGTAGACGCCGTCGTTGCCGTCAGGTTCGCCGGGATCACATATCACCCCAATATCCGGGGGGGCGGTATCCACGGAGAGGGATACCTCGTCCCAATCCGAGAACAGGCCCACTGCGTCCTCCACCCTGAAGTGAAGGGTGTGGTTGCCCTCCGGAGCTGTGAGGGTCGCCTTCTCATCAACCTCCTGAACCCCCCCATCGTCCCACCTGTACTCGACCCTGCAGGGCTCGTCCCCGGAGACCTCCACAACGGGGTTGGTAACGTAATACCCCATCAACCCGTTGGGACGGGCCGGGATGACCTGATGGACGATCAGCGGTTCCAGGTTATCGGCCAGATCGAAGGTCCCCATGGCATGCAAGAAGCCCTCCTTGTAAGCGGTGATATTGATGGTCCCCCCGTTGTTTGGCGGGATCGTGATGGTCACCTCTCCGGTGGAGTTGGTCCTCATGGTCCTCCCCAGTTCACCATATCGGTATATCGTCACCGCCGCATCCTCCACCACATCCCCCACCCCATCGGTGACGGTGGCCCGGACCGAGGAGCCGTCCCCGCTTACGGTGTACTCGATGGAGAGGTTCCCGGCCTCGGAGAATATCAGGGGCGCGTCGGGCTCCCCCAGCAGGTTGTATTCCAGAAACGTCCTGAGGCCCACATCCTGGGAGCCTCCGGCTGTGAAGGGGTAGAACGACCCGGAGAAATGGGCCACGGACTCCTTCCACACCGTCCCGACGTTGGCCGTGATATTGCCGCTTACCGCCTCGTGCATCGACCTCCAGTAGTCCTCCTCCAGCCCCGGGGCATCCGCGGAATAGACCTTATCTATGCTGCCCACGGCAAGCCTGCTGGCCCCCATGAAACCAACGAGCCCCTTGCCATCGGTCTCCGTCAGCGCCTCTCCGAAGCAGTCGGTGAAGTATCCCATGCTGCCCTGGGTGGGGTCGTCGAACCACCCGGTGAGGCAGGCCATCACGAACATGGTCCCGTCCGGTCCGTCCGACGACAGGGAGCCCACCTGATTGTTGTTGTAGAGGTTGGGAAGGCCGGTCTGCGTCCCGTGGGAGAAGTAGGAGATCGCCTGGTATCCATCGCCCACGACCTGCCTGAACGAACTGGAGCTGAAGGATAGGGTCCCGGTTCCGTCATAATAAAGTGTCTCCCTGTCCGAGAATACATCCTCCCCGTACTCGGCCCAGAAGTGGTCCACCGTATCGGTTGGATCGCCGGGGATGTTGGTGGGGTCCCCCGCCATCATGACGGCCGTCATTGCGCTGTCGTTGTACTCCAGCTCCTTCTCCCTCCGGATAAGGGCCGAGATAACCCGAGACATGATCGAGGGGGAGTCTATTGCCAACCTCCCGTTGGCCATATCCGGAACGCCGTCATCGATCTCTCCCACCTCCGCATACCTCAGATCCCCGTCCCGGTTCCAGCTGGTCCCCTTGTCGACACAGGCGAAATAGAGGTCGGATGCGAACGTGTTGGGCTCCCCATACCCCAGATATGGATTGGAGTTCTTGGTGTTCCTGGTGGGGACCTTGGTATAATCTCCGGCGAGTAGCAGGTATTCCAGATCGAACCTCTCCTCGTAGTCCATCACGCAGTTGCGCATCTTCTCCTGGGTGTCCCTTCCAATGTATGTGCTCTTGATCTCCCGGGTGGTTATCACCCTGGTCAACAGCCCCTTCTGGGACTTCCACGCTGCCAGGGGCCTCACAGCATCGACGAGGGATTCATCCGTGATTATCAGATATTTTACAGGGCCGGTGGGCTTGTGGCCCTCGTCCATCTGAAATACAAAAGGCCCGACATCCACGCAGGAATAGGACACGGATACATCGGAAGAAAAAGTGGAAGCATCCCTATCGAAGGAGAGGGGGTAGACCCTCAGAGAATACAGGTTGCCCTCCCGCCCCTCCACTTCCATCCCCGATAACCTGATCAGGGACCAGGACCTCTCCTGAACGATGGGCAGATCAACCCATCTTCGATCTATCTCACCCTCCGTTCCGATAACGCCCGGGACCAGAAAAGGGACTGGCTCACAGTTGACCGTTATGATCGTCTCCCACTCCACCTCCATATCCACTATCTCGCCGGGGACCTCCAGGGGGATCGATATGAAAGGGCGCTCTTCCCCATGATGGCCGGGCCCTATTCCCCCATCCACCAGATAGAGGCCGTGATAAAGCTCTCCGCCCCGAAGGACCCTGTCGATGCGGTGGTTCAGATGAACCTCAAAGGAAGGCGTCACATCCACCCCATCTCCAACGTGTGCCGGGGGTACCGTGCCGGCAGATATCAACATGCCCGAGGGCAATAGCAGAAGGAGAGATATAAGTAGATGAAACATCGCCCTGTGGTTCCTCAAGTGTTCGTGCCCCGTTCCATCAACCACATGTCACTACATTATGTTTTTTATTCCCCGTTGTCAATTGAACGAAGCTGCCCCCCACGTGAAAGATAGAGGATCGATGAAGCAGTGTGTAAGAAGTCCATGACCTTCCTTCAATGTAGCTTTGAGGTGAAACATGGTTCCAATCCGAACTCGTAGATTGCCCTTGGTATTAGTGCGTTGATCATGGTGTCCGTTCTTGAAATGGATTGCTAGCAGTGCTTCCATCTGTCTGACCGGAAATATCCTCTTTCAACCCC
>CBDVER010000089.1:0-6190 GCA_965373055.1 uncultured Thermoplasmata archaeon | reverse complement strand
GATCTTGATCAATACATCCTGAAGGTCTATCACACCTGCCGAGGTGTGAAATTCCATCCTGACCAACATTGGAGATGGAAAAAATTATTTACTAACCTCTCCGTTGTATTAGAGATAGGAACGGGAGGAGTTCAGATGACCGTGAAGGGAATGACACACGAGATCTGGCCAACCGCATTGATCGTATCCATGCTGATCCTGATCGGGATATCAGGGCATACGGTACGTGATGTTGATGCGGCGCTGAACATCCACAATGATCTCCTCCGTCCATTGGAGGCAACAAGGTCCCCCGATGTGGATGTGGTGACCACGAGCTACATGTTGGATGGCAGGGACGATGGCTGGATCGATGAATTGGACCATCTCAAGTTGATCGGGGACGATTACATTCAGGTCACTGACAAGGAACTGGGATATCTGGCATCCATTCCCTCCTCATACGATTCCCTCTTCACCGATACAAATGCCAGATCCATTCAGATCTACGAAGGTATCATCTACCTGGCCTACATCACCCTCTCCTTCAATCCAAGTGCCCTCCATTACAACCTGTTCACCTCCGATGACGGCGGGGGGTCATGGAACACGCCCGTTGAGGTCCATTCTGTGGCCGGCCTCAGCGAGGGAAGCGCCGAGATATATCTCTACCAGGACAAGATCTTCTATCTCATGATGATGGATTCCAATAATGCTAATTTAAGGGGGGCCGAGATAAAGGTGGCCAACTACCTGGGATGGCAAAACCTCCCCTCCGAGGAATCCAAGATCGTGGACACCGACTACCCCGAGGAGACAAAGATCATCGGATATGGGGATGAGGTTCTCCTCTTCGAGAAGGATAACGGATACGGCAGCGTTGGATTCTGGCGTTACAATAACGGCTCATGGACGGGGAGATATAATATGCTCGGCAGTCACCACATGTGCCCGATCGTCGGAGATATCGGGGATGGGGAGATGATCTACCTCTTCTTCACCTATCCATCAAGCCCGGATAACATCTACAAGCAACATTCAAGCGATGGCGGAAGGAGCTGGTCAACAATGGTAAAGGTTGCCAGTTCGCCCGTTTCGATCAACCGCTTTTCCGGCACGTTCTCCCAGGGGAGGTTCCACCTTGCCTGTACCTTCTCTGCAAGTATCAATTACGACCTGGGATACTTCTGCTACAATGGAACATCCGGAAGCCTGGAAGTGATAGATGCCTTCTCGAGCAACGGGCTCGATTCGGACCAACGCGAGCTGATGATCACCTCCGATGGACTTGATGTGACCATAGGGGTGGAATCCGGAACGGGGACCGTTACCCTCGTCACATCGTGGGATAGTGGAAACAATTTCCACAGGGAGGCAACCTTCGGCTCCGGCGAGGCCCACTGTATCAGCCTGGATGAAGGCAGGAACCTCTTAGCGTTCATGAACGGGAGCGACATGGAGCTTTACAAATGGTCACCAGCCCCGAAAGGGAACCTCTTTACCACCCCACTGTCCCCCATAGCGGTGAGCTCCTGGGACTCATTCGGCTTCGATCTCGGAGGCATCCAGGAGAGCTCATCCTTTGCTTTCAGGGTGCTTTCCCGCGACAGGTCAACGCAGTACTACCCGTCGAATGGCATGCTTGACCTGGACACCCTTTCCGAGGGGTCCTTCGGCGGTTATGCCTATTCGCATGTTGGGAACTTCTCGGGGAGCTTCTCCTCGGGGGGGACGGTGGCGGATTCCATAGTCATCGAGATCGAGATGACCAGGGGTTCTACAATGAATCCGACCCTGTTTGGCATGATCGTTAACTTCACGGTAGAGTATCCCTTCAACGAGACCTTCGAGGTACCCGGCCATCTGGTCCTGCTCGATAACTGTACGATGACGGAGGATGGAATTCAACTCGATCCGGGCAGGAGTTACGGTGAGGTGATAATAGGTCCTTTCCAGAAGGAGACCACATTTACCGATCACCTGTACGGTATGTTCTCATTTCTGGATGGGGGCAATTACGCCACCATTGACCTCCTCGGCTCTGGATTGCAGCCGATCCCCGGTTTCACCTCCGTTGGGTCCGAGCGGATAATGACATCCGACGAGGTCGTTTTCGTTGATTGGGGGAGAAACGACATATTCGATCTCCCCGCGTCCATAGAGGAGTTCAACATAAGGATATCCATTGTCAAGGTGGGATCATCCACACCCAGGATCGGATGGATCGAACTGGGAGCGTCCGAATCCCCCAGGGTCCTGGAAGCTTCCCTCGGCGAGGAGGCCATCTACAGAGGTGGTAGCACGGAGATCCACCTATCGGTGTACGACAGGGAGGAGCCTCTGGACCATCTTCACGTTGAGGTGGAGACCATGGACCCGATAAGCGAAGTCTGGTCCCGGGAGCAGGTATCCGATCCCTACTGGAACGGGCAGAACTGGACCTCTCTTTTCATCACCGACTACCAAAGCAGCCATGGCGAGGTCAGGATCCGGGCCTGGGCCACGGATGGTGTGGGCCTGACATCCGAGGTCCTTGAATTTGAAACTACTATAAACGTTCAGAACAACGTACCCCTCCCACCCATGGTATATCTCACTCCCGAACATCCAAGGACGGGGGAGATGCTCTCCGTTCACCCTCTGAGGGGGGGTTCAGATCTTGAGACGACGGAGCAGGACCTGTTGTATAACGTCTATGTGAGCAGGGACGGTGAGATCGTGGAGACCCTGCTGAATATGACTGTTCCCGATCACATGTTCGAGGAACACCTCTTTCAGGAGGGAGAGAGGTGGAACGTATCGGTAACCACATGGGACGGTGCTGACGAGAGCTCACCCTTCGAGCTGGGCCTGGTTGTCGAGAATAGCGCCCCGTACCTGGCGGTCACACCCATGACCATCACACTGGACGAGGACGCCTACCGCCATGAGGTCGCATACGTCGAGTGGTTCGATGACGTGGACGGGGAGGAACTAACCTTCCGGTTCTCCATCTCGAGCTGGATAGCGCTTGAGGAAATAGGGGGGGTCCTCTACCTTACACCTTCTGAGGATATGAACGGCCCCGGATTCCTCTCCTTTGACATTACGGATGGTACCGAGAACCTTACGGTGAACCTCTCTCTGGTCGTCGAGCCCATCAACGACCCTCCTATCTGGAACGACGTTGGGGAAGTGTGGGTGAACGAGGGAGAGTGGGTAGAGGTAGATATTGACGCGTTCGACCCAAGGGACGGAGAGGATGTAACGGTGGAGAACAACATCCTGGCGATCCTTCCCACCCTTATCCCGGGGGTGAACCTGATAACGTATCCGAACGGCAATCTCAAACTCAGGCCGACCAATGATATGGTCGGGACGTTCAATATCACATACATAATAAAAGACGACGAATACACATTCACGAGATATCTTACGTTGACCATCAACAATACAAATCAGGACCCTTCTATCCCGGAGCTCACTATCTTTCCGGACCTGCTCACGTTCATCGAGGGGGATATCATCCAACTCAGCGCATCCTCAAGCGACCCCGATGAGAGGTGGGGGGACGAGCTGACCTTCTCCTGGCACTCGGACATCCAGGGGGACCTGGGCTCGGGAGAGGAACTGAACATATCTCTCACGGTTGGCACCCACCTCATCACCCTGACTGTCATGGATTCCATGGGGGCCCAGAACTCCACGGATGTGGAGTTGACAGTGCTTCCCGCACCCATCAAGGAGAAAGATGTGATCAGAACCTGGGCACTGTACACCATCACGGGAATATCAGGTCTCATCACAGGGCTGATCGTCGCCGTGATCATCTTCATCCTGGCGCGCTCGGGAAAGAAGAAGAAGGAAGATGAGGAGAAGGATGAGGCCCCTGGGGAGAAACGGATCGAAGCCGGACCGCCTCCTCCTGATAAGCCAAAGTTGGGTGAAGCTCCCAGGGGGAGGGAGGCGCTGAATCCGGCTCCGGAGAAGCAGGCGTCAACATCCACGACGCCACCTCCATCGACCACCACTAAACAGGCTCAGCCCACACCTACATCAACCCCTGCTTCAACACCCACCGATCAAACGGCGCCACCCATGGAAAAAACAACGCAGGTCCCCCCGGAGAGACCGTGAACCCTTACCAGTGTGTGGGTATCCGAATCGTGAAGGGGCCCCTATATCAGCTTCCTCCCCTTGGAGGTGATCCGATAAGTATCGGGAAACTGTATGTTCGATCCACAGCTCTCACACCCGCTTGCCGTTGGACAGAACGTACATGCCTTTTCCCCGCCGATGCCGGGGAGCTTCTCCACGTAACCCATGTTCTCAAGGGTCTGGAGGCGGTTTCGAAGCTCCCTTGTGCTGATCTCAAGCGATAGTGCCAGCTCCGAGAACGACCGGTCCCCATGGGCCATGATCTCGAGTATGGACCTCAACATGTTATCCTCCCTCCTTGATGGTCTCTCGGCTCCTGACCATCTGCCGAAGTAATATCGATCCGATCACAGGTATGATCATCAGGTAGGCCCCGGGCCCAGCGTGATCCCTCCATTCCAGCCCCCCTCCCGTGATCAGGAGGGCCTCCAGGGATCCGGCAGTGAACAGGAGCAGGTTCATCAGGGAGAGGAGATATGCAAGCCCCACGGCCACCATGGTGAATGATGCCAGCCTGTATCGCTCTCTCCCCACCTTCACCGTCCCCGCAAGAAACACGGTTCCGACCAGTAGAAGGACCACACCGCGGATCGGGTCGGGAGCGATCAGCATGTTTCTGAACAGATCGTTATTCATGCCAAAGGTCACACAGAGCTGCATGGCGCCCATCAACAGGAAGATCACGCCGGAGAGGTATGCAAAGGTCCTGACCACCATCTGTTTCATGATATCACCTCAGCCCATCCCAAGCAGGACACCTCCCTGATATATCAGAAATGATACCAGCCACGCCGCCCCGGTGGTGTAGATCACAGAGAAGGCCGTCCATCTTCTCGACCCCGTCTCCTTTCTGATCACAGCGATCGTTGCGAGGCAGGGCATGTAGAGAAGGGTGAACACCATAAGGGAGAACGCCTTGAGAGGGGAGAGGCCGGGATCGTCCCGGAGCGC
This sequence comes from uncultured Thermoplasmata archaeon, assembly GCA_965373055.1. GTDB lineage: Archaea > Thermoplasmatota > Penumbrarchaeia > Penumbrarchaeales > Penumbrarchaeaceae > JAGLEG01. The sequence continues at coordinate 1,123 of CBDVER010000089.1, read as the reverse complement.
CCCCTGGAGGGCCTCGTCCTCGTCGTCCCCGCTCTCGTACAGCACCCCTAGGGAGCTCACGACGATCTCCTTTGCCACGAATCCGAACATGAGGGCCACCCCCATCTTCCAGTCGAATCCCAGCGGCTCGATAAAGGGCTCCATCGCATGTCCGATGGTGCCGGCAACGCTCTCCTCGCCGCCGTATTCGACCCCCCAGGGAAGGCTGGCCATCGCCCATATCACAAGCGACCCTATCAGTATTATGGTCCCGGCTTTCTTGATATATGACCTACCCTTCTCCCACATCTGCATCAACGCATTCCTCAGCGTGGGCACCCTGTAAGGGGGCATCTCCATGATGAAGGGGGCGGGTTGTCCCTTCAGGATGGTGTGTCTGAAAAGCTTGGCCGAGAGGATGGCGACAATGATGCCAAGGACGTAGAGTGCGAATATGACCGTTCCGGCCCCCCTGCCGAAGAAAGCGCCTGCAAGCAGTATATAGACGGGGAGCCTCGCGCTGCATGACATGAACGGGTTGATCAGGATGGTGATCAACCTGTCGTTCCGGTCCTCTATTGTCCTTGTGGAGAGTATGGCCGGAACGTTGCATCCAAAGCCGAGGATCATGGGGATGAACGATTTGCCGTGAAGCCCCAGTCTATACATCAATTTGTCCATGATGAACGCCGCCCGTGCAAGGTATCCCGTGCCCTCAAGGATGGAGATCAGGAAGAACAGTACGAATATGGTGGGCACGAAGGTCAGAACGCCTCCCACGCCCCCGATCAGGCCGTTTCCTATTAGGGATGCAAACCAATCGGGGTGAAGGTTATCGGCCACCAGGTCCCCAAGGGCGGCAAAGCCCAACCCTATCAGGCTGACAAAGGGGGCTGCGACCGTGAAGGTGAGCTCGAAGGTAGCCCACATGATCATCAGGAAGATCGGGATCCCCAGGTATTTGTGGGTCAGGACGGAGTCCAACCTATCGGACCATGACATGCGCCCCCGCCTCTCCTGCAGGACCCTGTTGAGGATATTCCTGATCATCTCGAACCTGTGGTCCGATAGCTCGATCTCGAACTCCTCCGGGTCCACCCCTCTTACCGCCCTTTTGATATCACCCTCGATCCCAATATCGCGG
>CBDVER010000088.1:0-6221 GCA_965373055.1 uncultured Thermoplasmata archaeon | reverse complement strand
CCACCGGGAACATCGGACTGCCAGTAGTATTCGAGCTCTCCCTCACGGGAAATACTCCGATAAACGATTTCCTCCCCCGTGACAGAACCTCGGGCCTGGAGGGCGACGAGCCCGACGACATCATCTCCGCCCTGTTCTGTTCCGGATTCATCTACACCAGGAACGTGAACCTCATGGCAAAGCTTGGTCAGGTGGTCACGTACCGCATCCCCTCCTCATATGACCCATACGGGGACGGGTCCGTGGAGATCGTTATCATCAACACCATGTCAACCGACGGGAACGGCGACTACGTGATAGAGATCGATGCCACATCCGGTGATGCAGAGGGTTGGTTCCTGATGGAGATAACCGGAGGTACGAGGATAAGGCCGGACCGCGAGAATATCGATGGGACGCTGGATATCGATTGGTTCCAGCTGGATAGGGTATCACTTGAGGCGGATATCAACGTGATATCGATCAATACGGGGGAGACCGCGATATCCGGCATGATGCCGGATACCATCCGCACACCGAATTTCATCGGCTCGGGGCTGATGCGATATCTGAGGTCCATGGGCGTGGTCAGGAACGAGGATATCGAGGATAAGAGAGTGGAGATATCCAACGAGGTGGAACTGGAGGTGGAGGATGCGCTCGAGCTCGAGGATGCCCCATGCTCCACAACGGTCGAGTGGAATATCGATGGTTTGACCTCCCCCGAGGATGGCGCAGACCTTCTCGAGATCCTGGGATCCAACACACCGCTTAAATTCTCATGCACGTCAGATGACGATCTCCCCCTTGATATCCTGGGAGGATATGAGCTGGACGAGGTGATGGGGCTGCTCAACGGGGGGCTCAGGATCATGAGGACCTACACCGTGGATGATGGGGGGGATTATTCTTTCAGGATACTGCTTCCGGAGCACCTCAGGCTGGTAGGGGAGTCGCCTCTTGAAGATGTAGGCGGCAGGATAAGATACGACCTGCTCTCGGGGACCAAGAGGGTCGGATCCTACCTCGCTCCGGAATACGAAAGCGACGATGTCACCCTTAGATCGTTCGTGGACCTCTCCGGGTTCACATCACATTACGTTGCCGACGCCTCAATGGACTTCTATGCGGAGACCTCCATTCTGATCGATCACATATTGTTCGACAGCAGCAAATACGAGGTCAACACCTCACTGGACTTCGAACTGGACTACCTCTCCGCGGACATGATCAGGCTCCTGATCGATATGGATATCGTGGACAGGGACCAGATCGAGGAGGAGATGGAGAAGCAGCATGACGAGATCATGGGCGACCTTTCCGACAACACGGAGATCAAGAGCTCCCTTGTCTTCGAGGAGGGCACGCTTGATTTCGACGGGGATTACGAGAACATGACCGGGGAGAACGAGATCACCATCACGCTCACTCTGGGCGGCGAGGTGGACGCCGCGTCGCTGATCTCGGGCGGATCGACATCCAGCATGCAGGGAAGGATACTGCCTTTCCATTTCGACCCGATCCTTCCGGTGAGAACCATAGAACGGACCTTCCAGTTCGGGGAGGAGGACACATGGGACCTCTATCTTGACATAAGGCTTCCCACGGGCCTCTCTGTTAAAGGTTGGCTTGGAAATGGGTCCGATCACAAGTACAGGGAGCTGGAGACCGTTATCGAGGATGGCTATCCTACCCTGAAGGTCATAAGGTTAAATGGAGAGGGGGACCATATGCTGATAGCCCTGGAGTTCGGCCTCTACCTCCCCATAAACAACATAACATGCTGTTTCGTCTCCGCCGTCCTTCCGGCCGCTCTCATATTCCTTCTGATATCCGTCAAGATCATCAAGAAGGCCAGGAAGAAAAAGGATAAGAGGGGAAAGGGGGAGGGAGATGGAACAGAAGAGGGGGGCGAAGTTGAGGATACGAGCAGACCGGAGGATCCCTGGGACGTTCCGGTGGACGGGAATTCACCTACCTGATGTGCCGATAAAATGCCCGATAAAAGAGCCCAGGATCGGGCCTGGACCCACTTCCATTACAAGAAACGTTTATATAACAAATGGGTTATCGACCCTTCTACCCCTCTACTAGAGGAGCAACCCTACAGTTGTAACTGGAGGAGAACCATGACCACAGTATACGATGTACCAGCCGACCTCTTGATCGAGAAGATATCGCTCAAATTGAAGAAGATCGATGCCTGCCAACCCCCGGAGTGGGCGGAATACGTCAAGACCGCCGTGCACAAGGAGAAGGCTCCAAGGGAGGCAGACTGGTGGTACACCCGGGAAGCCGCCATACTGAGGAAGGTGTACAGGCTCGGCCCAATTGGGACCATCCACCTCTGCACCGAGTTCTGCGGGCCCAAGGACAGGGGTTCAAAACCATACAGGACCCGTTCCAGCTCAGGATCCGTCGTCAGGAGGGCCCTCATACAGCTTGAGGAGGCCGGTCTGGTTCGAACGATCAAGGGGAAGGGACGTGAGGTAAGCCCAAAGGGCAGAAGCCTTATGGACAACACATCCCACGAGGTGCTCAAGGATATCATCAAGGAGAACCCCGAGCTGGGTAAGTATTGATACCAAAATGAGATAATGAGGAATTGAGATGGTCGAAGAGGATCCTGAACTTCAGGTGCTGAGGGAGAGAAGGCTCGCCCAGATACAGCAGCAGAGGTTGCAAGAAGAGACCATGGAGACGGAGAGATCACAATATGAGGAGCAGAAACAGGACGTACTCAGACAGATAATGACACCAGAGGCAAAGGAGCGGCTGGGAAGGGTTCGACTCACATATCCGGAGATCGCCTCCGGCGTTGAGAACCAGCTGATAATGCTCTATCAATCCGGAAGGCTTCCGGGTAAGATAGATGACCCCACCCTTAAAAAACTCTTGGGCCAGCTCCAGAATCAGAACAGAAAAGAGATCAAGATCGTAAGGAAGTAGTAACATGTCAAGTCGAAAACCCTTTGCCAAGAAGAAGCGCCTGATCAAGGAGACGAACCGCAACCGCAGGGTGCCCGCATGGGTGATGCAGAGGACCGCCAGGAAATTCACATCCCATCCCAGAAGACACCATTGGAGAAGGAGCACACTCCAGAAATAGATGATATGGGGGTATAAAAAATGGCAGATGATGCAGAGGAAAGGATAATCATCGTTCCCCTGAGGAAGGTGATGGACACGCCCAGGCCCCGAAGGGCCAACAAGGCGATAAAGGTCATTCGTTCGCATATTGCACGGCATCTCAAGATGGATGAGGAGAACATCTGGCTCGATACGCCCATCAACGAGGCGGTATGGGCAAGGGGAAGGGAAAGGCCACCCAACAAGCTCCGTGTAAAAACTATCAAGTTCAAGGATCAGGACCTCGTTGAGGTAACCCTCCCCGAGAGCTGATCTCCTACCTGACCGGTGATAGTAATGCCTGTGAAACTAGCTGATATCAACGGCAATCCGTATATCGGCGTATTCTGCAGGATCCTCGGAGACGTTCTGATATGTCCTCCCGAGTCCCCCGATGATCTCATTGAGATCATGGAGGGTGCACTTGAGGTGAAGGCGGTGAAGGCGTTCATAGGCAATACCAATCTCCACGGAGCCCTTATCGCCGGGAACTCGAAAGGGGCGGTCATACCCTACTTCTTCGACCCTCAGGATATTAAACAGGTCATGGAAAAGAGCGGGCAGCTGCCCAAAGAGGAGTACAACATCTTCACTTCGCTCGATCCGCTCACGGCCTGGGGAAACAACCTGCTTCTATCGGAGAAGATTGCAATGTACAATCCGGAGATGGAAAAGAGGTCGGTAAAGAGGATATCATCGGAACTGGACATAGAGATGGTTCCCGGAACCATCGCGGGCGTCAATACGGTGGGATCCATCGCGGTCCTGAACTCCAAGGGCATCGTCGTGCACCCCAAGGCCTCACAGGATGACCTCGACAGGATACAGGAGATATTCTCCCTGAAACCGGAGATATCCACTGTAAATTTCGGATCGCCATATCTGGGTTCCTCGATGGTCGTCAACGATAACGGTGCGGTTATCGGGAACAGCAGCTCGGGAGTTGAGATCAACAGGATAGAGGACGGCCTCGACCTGATAATGTGACCCGACCTTACTTCCCGTATCTTCTCCTGCGAAGCTGATAGGACCTTACCGCCTTGAGAAACTCAGTGAAGGTGAGGCCCGGCCAGTATATGTCCGTGAAGTAGAGCTCCGAGTAGGCCAGCTGCCACAGGAGGAAGTTGGATATCCTCACCTCCCCCGAGGTACGAAGCACCAGGTCAGGGTCGGGGAAATCGGCCGTGTAGAGATAGCTTGATACCAGGGTCTCGTCGATATCTTCTGCGTTCACCTTTCCCTCCAGTGAATCGCTCACTATGTTCTTGATGGCCGATATGAGCTCCTCACGTCCGCCGTAGGCCACGGCGATGTTGAAGAAGTATTGGTCGTAGTTCCTGGAATTGGTCTCAGCCTGCTCTATTGCGATCTGAAGTTCTTCGGGAAGGATCTCCTTCTGGCCCAGGACCGTTACCCGGATCTGGTTCTTGTGGATCCTCTCATCTGTTGCTATCTTGAGGAAATTCTCCTGAAACAGCTTCATGAGGGCATTGACCTCCAGTTCCGACCTGTTGAAATTCTCCGTTGAAAAGGCATAGACGGTGAGGACCTTGATCCCCAGGTCCACGCACCATTCAAGGACATCCTCCAGTTTATCCCTCCCGCTCAGATGGCCCTCTATCGGGGTCTTGCCATCGTCCAGGGCGAACCTCCGGTTCCCATCCATGATTATCGCTATGTGCCTCGGCACCGGTTCCTGGAGTACAAGGGACTTGAGCCTCTCCTCCTTCGCCCTAACTATGCCCCTGGATATTGAACGTGAAATATCGGCTATGTGATCGCCCCCGTCGATATCGATGGATAATCTGTCTAATCTATAAGAAGCTAGCCTATCGGACACAACGTTATTCTACCTGAAAGCGTTGGTCTCTCATGGCCTGTTACATCAGGAACGGCAAGGTGTTCGTCCAGGATAAGAAGCTATCCTCCACCCTGATGAACAAGGGCTCATACGGTCAGACCCACTCGGGCGGGCCCATGACCCTCGACCTGATAGAGGCTGCATACCTTCTTGAGAACGGGAGGATGGCCGTTAAAAAGAGCAGGTCAGGCCCCATTGCAGACCTCCGCCATATACTGGAGATGGGGATGGCCCAGGATGTGGGGTTCATGGACCGATATATAGTGTATCGGGACCTGAGGAACAGGGGAATGGTCACCATCAGGGCCGGCAGCTCAGGGTTCTCCGTATACAAGAGGGGAGAGAGGCCGGGGAGTGGAAAGGCCGACAGCTGGTATCAGGTATACCGGGAGACCGACCCGGTCAGCATCAAGGGCCTCTGGATAGAAGCTCTCACGAGGGACCACATCCGGCTGAGGTCCGTATCCGCCATAGTCGACGGCGATTGGGACCTGACATACTATGACATCGAGGTGGGATCCCAGGTGTTCCCTGTGAAGGGAACTGACATCAAGGGTCCGGGCTACGTCATTGAGAAGGAGGATAGGACGACGATCCCCGAAGGGGGGTCCATTTTCTGGGGTGAGGGGAGAGGGGATATCCATGCCAGGGAGTTCATGGGAACCGAGATGGGAGAGTGCCTCTTCCTCTCGAACGAGGAGGATAGGATGCTCTTTGCAGGGGACTCCGATGAGAACCACCTGAAGGATATCGTCTATCGTGACCTCTCGGAAAGGGGTTGGTATATCCGAACGGGGTTCAAGTACGGGGCCCACTTCAGGATATACACGTCGTCCCCGGAGAATGCCCACTCCTCGCTTCTGGTACACTGCATCCCCGAGGGTGAAAAGATGACGTGGGAGGAGATATCCAGATGCGTCCGCCTCTGCCACAGCGTTAATAAAAGGATGATCTTCGCACTCATTCCCGAGGGCATCAGCGACCCGCACCACGAGCCGGGTAAGGTGGCCTATCTCAGCATCGAATGGTTCAAACCGTGAGATGTGAGTTGAGTTTTTTTCAAAATATTGCTTTAAAATTACTCAGAAATATTTTGAAAAAACAGGAAAAATCCATGATTTTTCCAATGTTTGAATGTTTAAGAGATAAGCAACATCTCAGCCTAACATTCAATTTCAGTGTAAATATTGCTTTAACATTACTCAGAAATATTTTGAAAAAACAGGAAAAATCCATGATTTTTCCAATGTTT
>CBDVER010000087.1:0-6246 GCA_965373055.1 uncultured Thermoplasmata archaeon | reverse complement strand
GAGGGGTCTGCTTCTACACCCCGACGGTGTACGAGGTCACCTCCGGGGGAAAGAAGATCGTGGGCTCCGCCCAGACAAGGGAGAAAGGGATCATCCTTCAACACGGGTCCGTCCCGATAGACTGGGACCCGGACGTGCTCCTCGACGTCACGGGGGTCAAGGGACCAGAAAGGGGACAGTTCAAGGGATTCCTCCTTCAGAGGGCCACCAGTATAAGGGAACAGCTGGGAAGGAGGGTGGAGTACCACGAACTTGCAAACTGCCTCGCCAGGGCGTTTGGAGAGGTGTTCGACGTGGAGCTGGAGGAGTCGAAGTATTCCCTTCAAGAGGAGAAGATGACCTCCTTCCTCGTTGATACCAGATATGGGACCGATGGATGGAACCTCAAGCTGTAAGAACCGATGGAATCCTTTTCATATGTCCAGTGATATCACATATCGGAGAGTTGGACATGGACGGAAACGTCAGCCTCGATGAAATGCTTGGCAACTACACATCGGAGATATACTCCGTGAATGCCCTTACATACGAGGGACTTGCAAAGGTCCTGATAGTGGATATCATGCCCTCGGTCATGAACGCCCACGACATCCCGGAGGAGGAGAGGGTTACACGTTTCTCCATCGGGATCAAGATCGCAAGGGAGGCGTGCAAGGCCGATCCCGACATGGAGATGCTGAACGTGGAAAGGGCAATACTTCAGGAGAGGATCGATTCGAGAGATCACGGACCATCCATGATGAGGATAGACCGATACCTCATCGACGCCATAGACGCACTCGTGAACACGGTGAAGAACGATCCTGATGCAACGGGGACCATGAGGATTAGATGCAGGGAGTGTGGATATGAAAAAGAGGTACCCCTGACCGCTTCGGTGATGATGATGAACTGCGAAAGCTGTGGGGAGGAGGGCTCTTACACCAGGGCGTTCCCTCCTCTTTTTTAACCTATTTTCTATAATAAAAAGGGGGGCCTGAAGGCCCTCATCTAATTCAGCTCTGCAGGTATATGGATCAACCTATGGACTCTATGATAAGGTCCAGCGTCACGCTGGGCCTCATCGCCTTCGAGACCATCTCATCGCTGGGCAGGTAGTAGCCGCCCAGGTCCACCGGCTTCCCCTGCACGGAGATGAGCTCCTCCACGATCTTTACCTCATTATTCGACATTTCCCTCGCAACATTGGAGAAGATCTCCCTGAGCTGTGCATCCCCGGACTGCTCCGCCAGCGCCTGCGCCCAGTACATGGCCAGGTAGAAGTGGCTTCCCCTGTTATCGATCTCATTCACCTTTCGTGACGGGGACCTGTTCTCCTCAAGGAACCTCCCTGTCGCCCGATCAAGGGTCTCCCCAAGGATCTTTGCCTTCCCGTTCCCGGTCTGAATGCTCATATATTCCAGAGATGCGGATAGGGCCAGGAACTCCCCGAGGGAGTCCCATCTCAGATGGCCCTCCTCCCTGAACTGCTGAACGTGCTTTGGTGCGGACCCGCCAGCACCGGTCTCGAACAATCTGCCCCCGTTCATCAGGGGAACGATGGAGAGCATCTTCGCGCTTGTTCCAACCTCCAGGATGGGAAAAAGGTCCGTCAGATAATCACGGAGGACATTGCCTGTCACTGATATCGTATCCTTTCCATCCCTGATACGTGAACATGAAAAGAGTGTGGCCTCCACCGGGGGCATGATCTCTATTTCCAGGCCGGAGGTGTCATGGTCAGGTAGATATCGTTCCACCTTCTCTATGAGCTGGGCATCGTGTGCCCTGTTCCTGTCAAGCCAGATGATGGCTGGCGAACCTGTTGCCCTGGCCCTGTTCACCGCCAGCTTGATCCAGTCCTGGATGGGAAGGTCCTTTACCTGGCACATGCGGAATATATCGCCCTCCTCCACGTTCCTGGACAGGAGCGTCTCTCCCGATGCTGATACGACACGCACCGTGCCGCTGCCCGGGCAGAGGAAGGTCTTGTCATGGGAGCCGTACTCCTCCGCTTTCTGTGCCATCAGGCCCACGTTCGGAACGGTTCCCATGGTAGTTGGGTCGAAGGCGCCGTTCTCCTTGCAGAAGTCGATGACGGTCTTGTACACACCGGCATAAGATCTGTCCGGGATGACGAACTTCGTATCATGGAGCTTTCCATCCTTGCCCCACATCTTTCCCGAGTTCCTGATCGCTGCCGGCATGGATGCATCGATTATTACATCACTGGGAACATGTAAGTTGGTGATACCCTTGTCGGAGTTCACCATGGCGAGTTCGGGCCTCTTCTCGTAGCACGCCTCGATCCCTGCTTCTATTTCCTCCCTTTCCCCTTCCGGCAGATCCTTGATCTTCGCAAAAAGATCGCCAAGTCCGTTATTGGGGCTTATGCCCAAATCTTCGAAGGTCTTTTCATATTTATCGAAAACCTCCTTGAAAAAAACCGAGACGACGTGGCCGAATATGATGGGGTCGGAGACCTTCATCATGGTGGCCTTGAGATGGACGGAGAACAGGATGCCCTTTTCCCTCGCATCCTCCATCTGCTCCTCGAGGAAAGCACGGAGAGCCTTTTTGCTCATGACCGACACGTCGATGATCTCACCCTCTATCAGGGGGGTCTTCTCCTTCAGCACCTCAACATTCCCTTCCGCGTCAACGAACTCGATCCTGGAATCTCCCACATTTTCATGGGAGATGGTGAGCGATACCTCATTGGAGAACAGGTCCCCGCCATCCATGTGGGAGACATGGGACCTCGAGTCCGCACTCCACTCGCCCATTGAATGGGGGTGCTTCCTCGCGTAGTTCTTCACGGAACTGGGGGCTCTTCTACTGGAGTTCCCCTCCCTCAGGACAGGGTTCACAGCACTCCCTTTTATCCTATCATATCTGGCCTTGATCTCCGTCTCCACGTCGCCCTTCGGGTCCTCCGGATAGTCAGGCAGGTCATAGCCCTTCTCCTGAAGCTCCTTGACCGCAGCCTTCAACTGTGGGATCGAGGCGCTGATGCATGGCAGTTTGATCACATTCGCCTCGGGCCTCTTCACGAGCGCACCCAGCTCCGCCAGGTCGTCTTCTATCCTCTGCTGGTCCGTCATCCTCTCGGGGAACCTGGCGATGATCCTCCCTGCCAGTGAGATGTCCCTGGTCTCAACTGCCACACCGGCCGCGTCGGCATATGACCTGATGATCGGCAGCAGCGAGTGGGTCGCAAGTGCAGGCGCCTCATCCACTTTGGTATAGATTATCCTCGATCTTCCAACTGCTTCCTGTTCGTCCATTTTTTCTACTCCCCTGTGCGTTATGAAACTTCCTTCTCCTCCCGGTCAACGTATACCGCATCATCATAATATTTCGGCACCACGTCTCTCACGACGTCGATTATTGTGCCATCCCTGTACTCGATCAGGGCGACGATCTTATCTCCCCAGTTGGGCTCCACCTTCGAGCCCGTTATATCCGTTGCCATCCTGTTCAGCTCCTCTATGGTACAGAGCCTCAACTCCCTGGGGACCTTGACATGCTTGAGCTTCTCCAGAAGGTCCTTCCTCAATGGATTTATGGCGATACCCCGCTCGGTGACCACCACGTCCACGGTCTCACCGGGGGTCACCACGGTCGTACACCTCTTGACGACTACCGGGAACCTGCCACGAAAGAGCGGCACCGTGACGATCGTCAAACTGGCACCTGCGGCGGTGTCGGAATGGCCTCCAACGGGTTCGGCTATGATCCCGGTGGACATCGTTGCGGTATTCGCGTTGAAATCCAGATCTACCTCGGTGGCACCCAGCACGACAACGTCCAGCTTGTTCACGGTACACCCTTTTCCATGTATGTTCGCGTAGGCTCCGATAGGCAGGTCCACGTGGTTGGGGTTGTTCTTCATGTTCTCTATGGCGACCATATCGAATGCCTGGCCCGTGATCAGCTTCTTCACGGTGCCATCCTTGAGCATATCAACGAGGAATTTGGTCGTGCCTCCCTGCGCCCAGCCTGCCGTTATCCCCTTCTTCTTTATCAGCTTGTGAAGGTACTCGTTGAATGCCAGGGATATTCCTCCGGCCCCTGCCTGGAAGTTCATCCCATCTATCACATATCCCAGCAGATCGGCGATCGTCACCGCATCCTTTGCGATCTTCAGCCTGGTGGGAGAGTTGGTTACCCTGAGCTCGCCGGATGCTATCTTGGACGGGTCTCCTATCCTATCGACGACCACGACGTAATCCACCTTCTCCTGGCTGATGGACATGGGAAAGTTGGGATATTCCACAAGGTTGTCGGTGATGGCGATCACGTGGTCGGCGAAGTTCACGTCCACGTAGGCGAAGTTGATGGTACCGCATGCAGAGGGGCCGTTGATGGCATTCAGGTTTCCCAGCTCATCGGCGGAAGGCGCGCCCACGAAGGCCACATCGATCTTGATGTCCCCTGCCTCGATCGCCCTGACCCTACCCCCATGGGACCTGATCTTCATGGGCCTATCCAGATACTTTCCCGAGCTCACAAGCCTTCCGAACTCTCCACGGGCGGACCCGCCCTCGATATGGTCTATGGTCCCATCCTTGATGCACCTGATGATCATATCCTCCTGACATTGAAAGGTGGAAGAAGGTGCAAGGGTGAGGTTCCTGATCCCCTTCTTTCGGATCTCTTCAAGGACCATGTTCATCACCATGTCGCCGTTGCGGAAATGGTGGTGGAATGATATCGTCATTCCATCCTTCAGCCCTACCTTGTCGATCGCAGCTCCCAATGTCTCCAGGACCTCATTTGTCTGATCCGCGATATACCCCAGCCTGGGGCCGTGCTTCCGATCGTTCCTGGGAACGGCGCTGAATGGCCCACAGTAAGGTGTGAGCTCCTCGCCGTTGATGGACCTGGGCACCATTCTCCCGATCTGGTTCTCGACCCACTCCACCTCATTGGAATTGACCATTTACCCATCCTCCTCGATTTCAGGGATGGATAGCTCCGCAGCCCTTGCCCTGGCCAGGATCCGCTCCGCCTTCAGGGCGATGGGCCTGTCCACCATCTTCTTCCCAAGGGCGATGACGCCGGACCCCTTCTTGCGGGCCTTCTCGATAGCGTTGGTAACCCTCACCGCGTATCTGATCTCCTCCTGTGTGGGATTGAACACTTCGTGGATCACCTCTATCTGAAGGGGATGAATGCAGGCCTTTCCGTCGAACCCCATCTTCTTTATCATGGTGGTCTCCCTGCGGAGGCCCTCCTCGTCCTCGAAGTCGGAGTAGACCGTATCGATGGCCTGGATCCCGGCGGCCCTCGCGGCCAGGAGGATCAGGGAGCGCGCCGTGTTGATGGCCAACCCATCGGCGCTTCTCTCTCCGCCCAGGTCCGCGGTCAGGTCCTCGCCCCCGATGGTGATACCCTCCAGCCGTTTTGTCGCCCTTGCGATCTCAGGGGCGTTGATGATCCCCTTGGCCGTCTCCATGGTGGCGAAAAGCTTGATACGGCCCATCTCCAACCCTTTCCGCTCCTCCATCCTGCTGACCATTTCGTCCACCTGGATCACGTCCTCGACGCTCTCCACCTTGGGGATGTAGATGCCTGCTAGTTTCTCGCAAACCACCTGTTCGATATCCCATTTTCCCCAGGGGGTCGACAGGGGGTTGATCCTCACCGTCACCTCCGTGCACGGGCCGAAATCGATCACCTTGAGCGCCTCCGATACCAGCATCCTGGCATCCACCTTGAACTCGGGTCCGACGCTGTCCTCCAGGTCCAGGGATATCACGTCCGAACAGTAGAGCCCCGCAGGAGGTATCATCTTGGGATTGTTTCCCGGGACGTAGAGCCTCGATCTTCTGAGCTTCATTCGAAGGCACCCCCCTTGATCGCTGCCGCCTTGATCCTGGCTATGATGGTGAAGTTCAGGGGGCTCCTTCCCTTGCTCCATACCCTGACATCCTCGATCCCCATACCCCTGAGGGTATCCTCGATGACCTTGAACACCTCGTCCCGAAATGCATCCCGGGCCTTGCCCTCAATCTCCACTTTGATCCCGGTGCCCGGCTCCACCGGAAAGAGCTTGACAATGCAGTCCTCCCTCTCCTCGGTGCCGGCCACGCCCTCCCGCTTTATCGTGTGAACGACCATAATCTCACCTTCGTGTCAGGCCATGCTCTTTCTGGTATAGTTGAGGGTCCCTCCCTCCCTGATCACCTCGATCTCCCTTTCGGAAAGATCGTGTACAACAGGTATGGAGATGTCCTTGTTCCTCACCTCTCTTGTGAGGTC
>CBDVER010000086.1:0-6260 GCA_965373055.1 uncultured Thermoplasmata archaeon | reverse complement strand
TGAAGGTGAAGCTGTTTCTCATCCAGAACTTCATCTCACCCTCCGGCAGTCACGACCTGGATATCGTGGTATGTGAAGCGATACTCAACAAAGGTGGTTCGAGATATCCCCTGGAAAGAATTGCCCTGTAATGTGATGTTTATTTGGCTTTCAGGACCTCACTATCGCCGTGAGGAATATGAATACGGCGAGGCCGGCTCCCAGAACGACGCCCAGCACCGCCATGAACGGTTTCAGAAGTGGCGCCGCGACCCAGTGTATGATGTCGAAGATCGTATCGTTGGGATAGCTCGCATGGGTGATGAAGTTGAAATAGAACCAGGTTCCCCACGGGACCATGCCTGCAAATACCATCGGCAGTGCCACCTTGCGGGCCCCCTTCTGGCCGAACTTCAGGGCGAAGAGCCCAGCAAGGACCGATACGAGGCCGAAGGTCATGATGAAGGAGAACAACAGGTACGTCCACGGGTTATTGTGGTAATCGGATTTCGATTCCCCGGCCCCGTTCACCGGGTTGGAGGAGCTGTCATTCTGCGCCGTTACGGCCGGCACGCAGAATGCGAGGACCACCACCAGAGCCAGGGTCATGACGGCCAAAGATACCATTGACCTGTGAGGGTATTCTTTCATGGAACCGCCTCTCATGGACAACAGTTACCCCCTCTGGATATTTAAAGATATCAGGGGGAGGACGTGACGGATCAGCTGAACTTGATCCCGGTCAGCGTCTTTGTGTCGATCACCCCTTGTATGGCCCGGACCTTTTCCACCACGATCTGGCCAAGGGTGTTGAAATCCTTCGCCTCGATCTTTGCGATCAGGTCGTATTCACCAAAGAGGGGGTGGAGTTCCACGATCTCTCCAACGTTCATGAGGGACTTGAACACCTCGTGTTCCTTTGCGGGGGCTGTGCTAATGAGGATAAAGCCAATAACCATTCTTTTTCACCTGTTTTTACCATAGATTGCCCTCCTATTATATTTTTCCCCCTTCCCCGCTTCGACGGAGTTATGTGGGAAGTCCCAATAATGAGCTAGGCAGGTGAAAACAGGAGGCATTTTCACTTTCCCCATAAGTTAATTAGGGCTGGTTGTATTTCCCCTTGATATTCCGATGCGATAATCGAAATTGGCTGGTGAAACAAGGTGACCAAGAGGATAAAGATCGGAATAACCGGATTGCCCGGAGCAGGAAAAACACACGCTCTGAAGAAGGTCATCCAGATGCTACAGGCCGAGGAGGTCAAGGTGGGGGGGATGGTGACGGATTCCATCCTGGAGGATGGGGTGAAGAAGGGTTTTTCGGTTCTCAACCTTTTAAACGGCGATAAGGGTGTGCTCGCACATGAGGACTCCCCGTCGGAGACACGTTTCCAGTTCGAGGACCACGATTACGGCATCAATATAGAGACGTTGGATTCCATCGGCGTCAAGGCCATCTCGATGGCCATGGAGGATGCCGAGGTGATAGTGATCGATGAGGTGGGAAAACTGGAGGTGGAATCTCCCCTCTTCGTCCAGGTCGTCAAGGAGGCGTTGGAGGCCGAGAAACCTCTTCTGTTAACCCTCCACAAGAAGTCCAGAAACCCCCTCCTGCAGGATATTCGGAGAAGGGACGACGTGAGGATCCTTGAGGTCACCCCGATCAACAAGAACATACTCCCCTACAAGATCATGCCCCTGATCAAGGCGGAGATCGGACCCAGCAGGCCGTCCCTGGATATCTACTGAACCGTCCGGAAAACCTCCAAAACACTTTACTATCACGTGGTAGTTGACCCAGGGAAACACGTATACTACCGAAAAAATGTGTACTGTGGGCCAATGTCATTCCGAATCGTGTACAGTAAGATACTTATATAAAAGGTCGAGATGGAAAGATTGCAGAGAAAATACTCCAGAGAAGTAAGTTATGTAAAAGGAGGCTCAATAAATGGAAGAAATCAACAGACGTCCAAACGGTTGGATGCTGACCCTGGGAATACTGTTCCTGCTGGTCTCAGTGGGGATCGGAGGGTTTTTCGTCTACCGGTATCTGGACGAGACAGATGTCGACAAGCTAATTTTCGATACGTGGCTCAACGAGAAGAGGGAGCTGTTCGAGAAGCTGGCGGACATCAGCGCGCCAGTGAACAATATCGGCGTCCCTCAGAGGGATGACTCCCTGACGAGATCGGGCGGCGGTTCACTTGAATGGTCAGTGACGTTATACGAGGCCGAGGGTGAGTATCTATCTTCCCCCGCCCTTGTGGACCTGAACAACAACGGCGATCTGGAGATAGTCATAGCATCCGCGGGCGACTACATATACGCCATTGGCCCACAGGGGTCATACTTCTGGCCTGAGCCGTATTCGGATGATGTGATAGATTATCTCGGTCAGACGCCGCAGACCTCTGGTCTGGATTTTGACCCACCCCACATCTTCGCATCCGTTATCGCGGCAGATGTGAACCTGGGAGATACTCCGGAGGTTATAATCGGCGTCAAGGACGGCGCCCTGTGTCTTGGATCCGATGGACAGAAACAGTGGAAGAAAGGCCTGACCAACGGGTACTACTTCTCCACTGCCTGTATCACGGACCTCGAGGGAGAGTGGACCGGAGAGAAGGAGGACCTCGAGATCGTACTCGCCTCGGATGACGAGAGCAGGGGCGGTTGGATCGAGGCCTTTGAGGTTGACGGCGGTGCCGTGTTCCGTGAGTCTGCACCCACAGGCGGTGAGGGCGGCCTCATCGGCTGTTCCGTGGTGGCGCACGATCTTGACGGTGACTTCTGGAACGGACCAGAGCTGATCAACCCCGACCCCTCCAAGGAGAGGGATACCGAGCTTATCATCGGCAATCACGATAGGGGGCTTCGTGTCTGGGTAAGGCAGGGTGAGAACTCCGAGGGAAAGCCCAACTACGACGAGACGACCAGCGGTTGGCTTGCCGGTCACCAGACCTATGCGACCACAGCGGTCGCCAACGTTACGGGCACACCAGGCTGTGAGATGTTCGTGGGCTCCTCCGAGGGCTACCCGAGAACGTGGACGGGCTGGGGAGGAAAGCTGTACGTTTACAATGATCAATACAAGAAGCTGTGGGACTTCTCCACAGGCAGCTCCCGGGCGTCGATCTTCAGTTCCCCCGCCATAGCCGACCTCCAAGTTGCAAAGGATGATCCGGAGGAGAAGCACCTTGATTATGAGGTCATATTCGGGGCGGATAATGGGAACATGTACGTTCTGAACACCGAGTTCCACTCCGTCATCTGGACGTTCAATACGGGTGGAAGATGTATGTCATCTCCCGCCATATGTAATATTGATAATGACGATGAGCTGGAGATAGTGATAGGGTCCGACTCCGGAAAGGTATTCTGTTTCGACGGCGACCCGAGCGATGGAATAGATGAGGGTTTCCCCTATCCTGGAGATGGGACCAGTCAGGATGTCCTCTGGGTATTTGACACCAAGTCCCCCATAGGCATCTCCTCACCCGTGGTTGCCGATATCGACCTTGACGGACAGCTCGAGGTAGTCATCGGAGATCAGGAGGGGCACGTCTGGTGCATCTCCGCCGGAGGAAGGGCGGTTACAGGCCAGGTCGACTGGCCGGAGTTCCACTACGATCTGAACAGGACCGGGTTCTACAACCCCCAGACCTCCTACGGTGTGGACCTTTATCCCAAGACCGGACCCGACGGAAGGTCAGAACTCCTCGTCAGGTCCATCCAGCCCGGTGAGACGATCACATACAACCTGACCATCGAGAACACCGGTAAGGGGATCTCCGAGATGAACAAGGACAAGATCATGGTCGAGCTCGACCAGGATTCCGTCCCAGTGGGCTGGTCTGCCAAGTTGACCCTCCCCAAGGATCAGGGAATTGAGAACCCCAATTACGTCATGCTAGCATCGGAACAGACCGCACCTGTTGAACTCAAAGTTACTGCCCCATGGGAGGGTGATATCGGCGAGATGGCGAGGATCAATATCTCCGCCAACTCGACCACCGACCAATGGGCGCGGGATTCTGCAACTACCCTATCGATACTCGATCTGTTCGTGGATTTCGAGATGATCTATCTCAAGCAGGCCTCGGTTGATGCACTGGACCCGCTTGTGGGCAAGAAGTGGGACAAGATAAACCCCGGAGCCGACCAGTATTATACCGTATCGATACTGAACAAGGGCAATCTCAACGACACCTATAGCCTCCGGTTGAACCCGCCTCCTTCCGACACCGGCTGGAACTGGAGCTTCGTCGAGACCGATTCGATGGCTGCCGAGCTTACGTTGAGCGCACCCATCTTCAAGGAGTTCGGCGCAGATTCCGGTGCCACTCTCACGTTGAAGGTGAAGTGCCCGATCGACGCGAGGAAGGATACGAAGATGCCAGTTGTGATCCGCGCAACCTCGCTGTTGAGCAAACAGTCCGATATCGAGGATATCACCAAGACCGACGAGCTGATCCTCGTTGTGGGTGAACATCACGAACTGGACCTCCGTATTGAGGACTCGACAAAGTACGTCAACCCAAATGGAACGGTCGAATTCCAGATCTCCATAACGAATCTGGGTAACAAGGATGTGATATACGTTCTTCTGAGCATCGACAACAAGGCGTCCGGATGGGATATCAGGTATCCTGCCGATCCGATCCCGGTCTTCAACCAGCAGACAAAGAACGTTCCTCTGACGGTCAAGGCCCCGGGTTGGGCACAGGCCAACAGCAAGCTTGTTCTCAATGTCAGGGGTGTTATAGTCGATGCTACAAATCTGGATGCGACAGCACCGCTAACGGTGATCGTGAACCATGTTTATGAGTTCGATGCGGTGGTCCTGGAGAAAGAGGGCGTGAAGGTGAACCCGGGCGACTCGGCGTACTTCCACGTCCAGGTATCGAATCTGGGCAACGGCGAGGATATAATCAAACCAACCGCCTATGAGATAAGGCTCGACTGGAACCTCACGTTCTACAATACGGAGGGATACCAGAAGTACGAGATCCCACTGGACTTCGAGTCCAACATCTTCATAACGGGACGCATCAAGATACCAGAGGATACGAGGACGGATAGATATGTCGTCGGCATCAATCTGACCGGTGAAGGATCGAACAAGCTGGTATACGTGGTCATTAATGTCAACCAGACCTTTGACCTACGTGTGACCAACGAGGAAGGCGAGAACATCATAGAAGGGGTAAACCTCCAGCCCAATCTGGAGAAACCATTCATCGTGAAGGTGGCAAACTACGGTAACGGCCTTGAAGAGATCGTTCTGAAGGTCGGCCAGGAATACGATCCCATCACGGACGCTATGATGTCCCTCTATGATGGCTGGGAGGGCAAGTTCGTCGCTGTGGCGAACACACCTGACTTCACCCAGAACATCCGGACCTACAACTTCCATGACCCGATACCGGTATCCAACATCGGATTGGACCTGTACTACACGCCGAACTACACGACCACGGATGGAGGTGCTGTTGAGGAGGTGAGGGAGATCAAACTGGTCCTCGACAAGGGTATGGTGGCATGGGTACATCTTGTACTCAAGGCCCCGCCAAACGAGATTGGTGAGAAGGTGAACCCCGTGGTGATCTCCGGACGCGGACTTGGTGGACCGAACGACTGGGAAACGGTGACATTCAACGTGACCGTCCTCTTCCCGGACCTGGAGTTCGTGGGTGAGGTCGAGTTCTCCGGTGGGACATCCTCAAGAGGAAGCGATGCCACGGTCGGGGATGTGTTGACCATCATCGTCAAGGTGAAGAACTCCGGGGACATTCCCGCGGAGAACGTGGATGTTCAGCTCGTCATAGACGGTGTGGAGAAGAAGACCACGACGCTCAGAACGGTCAAGAACGAGAGCGGTGATGAGAAGACGGTAATATTCTCATGGGTCGCAGAGGCCGGCGAGCACGAGGTCAAGATCGTCATCGATCCCGACAACACGGTGATAGAGAGCAGGGATGAGACCGCACACGGCGGGTCCGGCAACAACAACGAGATCAAAAGGACCGTTGATGTCGCGGGAGGCAATCTGATTGTGGCCGTTGTGAACGACTATCCGGTCGTGAGCACGCTGCTGATCATGCTCCTCCTGGTAGTGATCCTCGTGGGCGTGGCAATACTGCTCAAGTCCAAGAAGATGATCTGAGCATAAGATATGAACTCTCAGGGACAGGGGGAGACTCCTGTCCCTTTTTTTTTTAAATATAGATAATTAATGTTGTATTATATTTAAAAAAAACCGGAAAAAACTTAGTT
>CBDVER010000085.1:0-6261 GCA_965373055.1 uncultured Thermoplasmata archaeon | reverse complement strand
CCTCCTCGAAGGTGGTGATCTCGCCCAGGTCGTATGCGTATCTGGTTATGTTCACCCTTGTACCCGATGCCATCGGCGGAAGGGGCTGCCAGGTGGCTACCTGCGCGTGTGGGTCCTGGATCGGTATGGTGAAATCACCTGCAGGAAATGTCAAATTCAATGAGATAGTGAACTCGGAGCGTACCTCCCTGAACTGGCTCTCCCTGAAGCGGTCCCCCAGCTGCCAGGAGATCCCGCTCCCCTCGACGTTTACCACCCAGTTCTGACCCAGAGGCATTCCCGCCAGGGAGATGGTGTCCAGCCTCGCATCCGAAAGGGCCGGTCCGGACTGCCTCCAGTCAATGCTCCCGTCCCCATTGGTATCGATGACGACGTACAATGAAGCAATTGCGTTCTCGTCGGTCTGCCAGGGGTCGTAGGTCAATGTCACCTGCATCTCACTTGCGCCCTCCGGCACATACACGATCTTGGAGGTGTCGTGGTTCGTCGGAATTATCGATCCGGTCTGGTTGGCGAACCTGCTCCACTCGCCGTTCCACGCCGAGTAGAACCTGTCGGTATCCACGGTCTTCTCCTGTAGTATCATGGAGCTCTCGTACTTCTCCACGGCCATCTGAACGGTCGCATCAGGATATTCCAGTATGCCATCCCTGTTGAAGTCCCGGGTCCGAAGCTCCTTGAGGGCAAGGGTGATACCCACCGCCCGATCCACCTCGACGAGGCCGTATCCCTGGGCGAAGTCATAGGGCTCACCGTTCCATCCTGTCTCATTGACCTGCGGCACGTAATTCTCGGCCAGTGGAGATCCTTCATCGGATGGCTGGATCCTGGTGGCCGACGCCTCCAGGATGAGTTCGATCTCGTGGACGAGGTTCCTTGAATCGTTCATCCAGCCCTGGCCCTCCCAGTTATCCAGTTTCTCCTGCTCCGCATCCTCGTAAACATCGGACATCTTGAGCCCATCGTAGGCTTGCCATAGCAGGCAGACCACTCCGGCTATGTGTGGTGTGGCCATGGATGTCCCCGAGATTGCAAAATAGTAGGGATCTATCGTTTCCAGGTCAGCCCCCTGCTTGGTCATAATTGAGATAAATGTCCTCCTTGCGGCGGTAGACCAGATGCCCACACCGGGTGCGCCAACATCTGGATATGTGGTGATGATCCCTTCCTGCCCCCTGGACGAGAAGGATGCCACGCCGGACCCATCCCTCTCTATCGCGGCCACGGCGATGTTGGAGGGAACGTTCCCATAGGGATTTGTCTCTATCACGTCCCCCTCCCCCCCGGAGTTGGACGCGGCGAAGACCACTATCACGTTGTTCTCGAAGGTGATCATCTGGCACAATCGTGTAAGCGCATCATCGGGATCGTAATCGCCCGGAGCTGGCCCCCAGGAGTTGGACACCACCCTTATCGGGTCGTCCCATTCGTATGTGTGGCCCGGCCTGGAATGCTCATATACCCACTGCAATCCTCCAAGGCCGTTGAATATGGATATCGCCTCTCCTGTTGAAAGCCCGATAAGCTTTGCACCTATGGCCACGCCGGCCCTTGCCCCACCGGAGGCGTCGCCGTTCCCCGCAACTGTCCCCGCGCAGTGTGTGCCGTGTCCCGAGGAGGTGTCGCCGTTCTCCACCTCCCTCCATACGAAATTGGAGTCGGACTTGTAGTTCTTGACCGTCTTCTCCCCGTAGTCGAGGTCGGGGTGCCCTGCATCGACGCCGGAATCCAGCACCACCGCCGTCACACCCTCACCTGTGATGGACGGGTACTCCTTTCCGTAGGCATCTATGATGGGAGAATCCCAGACCTTGGTGGCGTTGATGGTGGTGGTGGTCATCTCCATCTCGAACTCCATCTGGACGTTGTGCTCGATCCAGGCGGTCCCCTCATACCTGGCGAGCTCCTCCACCGCTTCGATGTCGCCCCTTGCGAATATCGCGGGGAACGCGGTCATCCTGTGTATGATCTCCATCCCGGACCCCTCAGCAGCCTCGATATCGGCAGAGGTGACAGGCGGATAGAACTGTACTATCAGCTCCATCCTCTCCTCGCCTCCCAGCTCCTCAACGGCCCGCTCCACGGTCCGGTCGATCTGTGATATCCTGGCCGGGCCCTGATACCAGAGATCATCCGTGTATCCAAAAGGTGTCGGATCGGGGCTCTGGGTTCCGGTGACATCGAAAGCGCTCAGGCCCGACACCAACAGGGCTCCGAGCATCACAAGTGAAATGATAAGGGTGCTTCTCATTGGGACCACTCCATTATAACTATCATACATAGTCAGGGAGAAGAGGTCATAAACCTTTTCCTTAAAAAGTTTACCTTAGACCTTTTGACCTGACTGTCGTGATAATGTGTCTGGCAATGGTGGGATTGATACCCTCGACCATGATGAGGTCCTGCGGTATGGCCTCGGAAAAATCTCCCCACCTCGTGTAGCCGGACTCGTAGAGGTTCTGGGCCTTTTCCAGTGATATGCCCAGCTCCTTTGAGAACGCGATCACCTTATCGTCCGCAACGATCGGGTTCACATCCTGGAATGCGTCAAGTCCGGAGCTGACCGTCTCGGCGGTCGCCTTGTTATCAATCTCCATGGCCTCCTCCACCAGCTCCTCCGGAACCGCATCCTGCCTGGCCTTCCTCCTCTTGAACCAGCTGTAACCCGCATAGGAGATGGCGAATATTATGGCGGTCGCGCCGACCAATCCTGCAAATCCCCCCAATACCCCGAAGAACGTCCCTACGATCAGGGAGACGCCAGCCAGTGCCAACCACTCTCTTCCGTTCACTTTATCCCGTCCTTGTTACGGATGCGGGATATATAATGTTGTCGTAATGATGGGATATCCCGGCCCCTGGAACCCTTATTAAGCGTCAGGCCGTTCCACCTCAAAACATACTGGAGTTCACGATAATGCAGCCGATATTCAGGTCCGGAACCCCCATCGTCTACGGATGGGGGACATTTGATAGAATAGAAGATCACCTCCCGGAAGGGAACTGCTTCCTCGTCCTTGGCAGGGGGTCGGCGGATAGGCTGAAGCTGGCCGAGATCATCCAGGGGAAGGTAAAGGGAGACCTCAAGATATTAAAAGGGGTCGAGCCAAACCCATCGACCGCGACCGTTGACAGAGGGGCCGAATCCTTAAAAAGTTCCGGCGCCGATTACGTTCTCGCCGTCGGAGGGGGGTCGGTCCTGGACGCCGCCAAGGTCATGGCCGTCGCAGCGGCCCATGGAGGGCCCGCAGTCGATTACCTCATAGGGGGCAGGGGGGTCCCGGATCGTGGATACCCGATGATCGCGGTGCCCACGACGCCTGGCACCTCCTCCGAGATCACCCCGTTCTCCGTCATCTCGGTCCCCGAAAAGAGGAACAAGGTGGGGCTGCGGACGCCCGAGATCTACCCCTCCCTGGCGATCATCGACCCGGCCCTTACCGCTATGCTTCCACCGGACCAGACGGCAGCTACCGGCCTGGATATACTCTCCCATGCGGCCGAGAGCTACTGGAGCGCCAGATCCACGCCGATCACCAGGCCTCTGGCCCTTGAGGCCGTATCCCTCATCAGGAGGCACCTCCCGACCGCTTTCAGGGATGGGGGGTCCAAAGCAGGAAGGGAGGGCGTCAGCCTCGCCTCGATATTCGCAGGGCTCTCCTTCTCCAACGCGGGCACGACTGTGTGCCACGGCATATCCTACCCCATCACATACGACTCGGGGCTCACCCACGGACTGGCGTGCAGCTTGAGCCTTGGGCCCACATTCGACAGATTGGTCAAAAGGGGTGCTGTGGGCCTTGAAGAGCTCGCGTCTAGCTTCGGGTTCAAAAAAGAGACCTTCTCCGACGGCCTCAGGTCCTTCATGAAGGATCTCTCTGCCCCCACGAACCTGAAAGAGGCGGGATACGCCTCGGGGGTAGAGAGAATATTGGATACGGACCTAAAAGCAAACAAGGAGAACATGCCAGTCAGGTTCACGGACGAGGATATTCAAGCGATCGTCAAGGCCATCCTGTAGGATCACAGGATCAGGCCAATAAGCTCTGCAGCCAGGATGGTACAGACGATACCGAGTATGACAATGGCCAGATTCAAAAGGGATTCCAGCCACCAGGGCCTCCTCCTGCCGAAGGATACCGTATTGGCGGGGTGGATATCCTTCATCCGGATCATGGAGATGTAGATGCCCATGATACCTGCAACGACTATGATGACCGCCGTCAGCACGGGGTCACTCTCCCCCTTGACCATCGAGGTGATGGTCAGTGCGATGAGCGCGATCGCCAGAACAGATCCGTAGAGGATGATGAAGCCCCCCTTGGAGTGGATGAGGTATCTGCTCCCCCCCTTGCCGAACTGCGTCTTCATGACCTTCTCCATGCCGTCCACCCAGCCCTCATCGCCCTCTATGACCACCCTCGCCGGCTGATCCGGGTCCAGATAGAGGGATGTCCTGATATCCAGGCCGAACGATATGGTGTAATAGAGATAGGTCGCGCCCTCGGGAATGGTGTCAAGCTCCTTTTTGAGCTCTTCAAGGCCCTGATACCTGTACGGCCTGGACCTCACCGAGAACATGATCAGCTCCTGGGGAGCTGTCCCGCTCTCGGGACGGTTGGACCTTACCACGTTCCTGAACCGCTCCAGGTCGGGTATCTTGACGTCCTGGGACCTGATATCTATAACCGCTTTCTTGTGAGCTGGCATTGGGACCGAAATCCCATTGAGCTAATTGATATTTAATCATTTACTATTCAGCCTACGATGGGGATATCCCAACGACCACCCTTTCAAAACCCCCTTTTAACCCTAAAATAGATGTAGGGCCTAATCCTAGGGAGGCCCATGGCAGAGGTCTGGGAAGACACCTTCGACGAGGTGAAGAGGAAGAACGAGGACCTTAAGAGAAAGAGGATCATAGACGGGATAAGGGAGAAGGTGCCCGCGGTGGACCAAAACCTCGTTTTTCTCACCCCCAGGGAGATACTCGAAGGGATGAAGGAGAACCCGACGATCAAAGAGTTTCACAGGAGGCTCCTGGAGGAATACGAGTGCCCGAAGAGGCGTATCGGCCTCCTCTTTCCGGCGTCTGACAGGGTACCCTGGACGAAGGCGACCGATGCCCTGATCTACAGAAACCTCTATGCCTCGCTGAAGAAACTTGAGCTGGAGGATGAGGTGGCACTTTTCTCCGTCTCACCACTCCTTGGCGTGGTGCCCTGGGAGTGGTACGATACCATGCCCATGTACGAGGCCTCGGGGGCGGCCAGCTTCCTGGTCAGGCGAAGGGGACTTGGGTGGAATGCCGAGGAGTTCAGGGAGGTCATCAGGCGGGCGGGGAAGATATTGAACGGATTCCTCGTGAAAAATCACGACAGATGCGAGAAGTGGCATATCATCTACAGGACCCCATCGGTCCATGAGAGGATCCTGGGGACCTCCAACGACATACAACCGTTCCCCATCTGGCCTCATACAACTAAGAAATCCCTGGCGGAGTCATACCTGAAGATGAGGAAGCTACTCGAGGACATCAAGGAGGAATGAGGGGTAGATGAGTGGGGACAATGAGGGAGAAAAGGTCTTCGGAGGGCCCAGGTTCAAGACCCCTTTCGGCCTGTTGTTCGGACCTCCGAGGGAGAGGCAAAGCCAGGACAGGGGCAGGCAGTCCGAGGAGGCCGGCAGGATCGTTGAGGTGGTCCGGGCCCATTACATCGTAAGATCCGTCAAATTCGACGAGGCCGGCGTCTACGTTAACGTTGTGCTCGATCCCGATGAGAACGAAAGGCCCTTTGATTCCCTCCGGCTGGACCTGAGGAAGATGGGGATGTATCCGAGGCTGACAAGGGCGGGCCGCGATTGGATCGTGGTCATCTACCCCTTTCCTCCCAGGAAGAAGAGGAAGATAACCACCAATATCGTGATGTTCCTTCTGACCCTTTTCACCACGGTATGGGCGGGGGCATTGATATGGGCGAGCAGGACGGGGCCAACGGATGCCGTGGACCTCTTCACCGTTCTCGTGAGCCCTATCGACCTGCTCATGGGTTTCGTCACCTTCGCGTTCCCCCTTCTTCTGATACTGGGCACGCATGAGCTGGGCCACTACTTCACATCGAGATATTACAAGGTGGACGCCTCCCTCCCATATTTTATCCCGATACCTCCGATAATATCCCCCTTCGGGACCTTCGGCGCACTTATCTCGATGAGGGAGAACATGTCCAACAGGAAGGCCCTGGTGGACATCGGTGTGGC
>CBDVER010000084.1:0-6276 GCA_965373055.1 uncultured Thermoplasmata archaeon | reverse complement strand
CGTCGACGTTCCTTACATGATCAACTCCGGCAGCGATATCAAGGACCCGTATCCGCTGACCGGATCCTATTACCTGCCCGATAAGCCGTTGAACCTATCCGTACGCATGAGCGGAACGCACGTGGAGCTCAGCTGGTTGGCCCCCGGGTCCTATTTCGATATCACCTCATACACGCTCTACCGCTCCGGGATTGGAGAGGAACTCGAGCCCATGGCCACCATCAACCCCTCCAACACCTCCCACATCGACCTAACCTCCAGGATGGAAACGACCTACGTGTATGCGATCTCCGCCTCGGTGATCCATGGAAGCGGGAAGACCTCAAATACAGCTATGATCGCCACACCACCCGTTCCTCCGGTTGTGAATATCCTCTCACCCGATGAAGGTGTCTTCCTGAACAACTATAATTTCAATCTGAGATGGGATGCGTGGGATAACGAATCGGGCCTTGACACCATCGAGATCAGGCTCTTTGATGACGATTGGCTGGACGTAGGTGAGGCCAGATCATACTCCTTTCAAAAGCTTCTGTACGATACCGGGAAGCTTGAACTTGAGGGGGAGTTCACCTTCGATGTCAGGGTGGTCGACAATTACGGAGGGGCCTCCGAGGATCGGGTGAGCTTCGTGATCGACACCACGCTCCCGGAGCTGGAGCTGCTCTCGCCCTCACCCATTGGATATTACCTGACCGACGCCGTGGAGATCAGCTGGAGGGCAGAAGACGATGCGACCGGCATCATGGGTTATGAGATCAGGATAGATGATGGTGAGTGGGTAGATGTGGGCATGAACGAGACCTTCACTGCCGAAGGGCTGACCGACAAGTTACATAAAATCAAAATCAAGGCATTTGACGGAGCCGGGAACGTCATCATTGGGGACTACTGGTTCTCGGTGGACATGACACCACCGGAACTGGAGATAACCGAGCCAACCGGCCAGTACTACTACAATGTTGACGTGATCAGGCTGGAATGGAGCGGACGGGACCACTTCTCGGGCATGGACCATTACACCTGGGGCCCTGCTCCGGATAAGCAGAGGGACATCGGAAAGGATACCATGGTGGTTCTGGAGGACCTTAAGGAAGGAGAGCATACATACTGGGTGTACGCATACGACAGGGCGGGAAATCATAACTCCACATCGGTAGATCTCTTCATCGACCTGTATAAGCCCGGCCTGGACATACTCTTCCCCATGGAAGGGGGCGTGTACAATTACAATGAGATGACCGCGTCATGGGAGGGGCGGGATTCTGGCTCCGGAATAGATCGATTCGAATATTATCTGGATAATGACCAGGGAACTACCCAGGATACGGAGCTTCCGTTAGAGGGATTGAAGGAAGGAAAGCACACCTTTACCGTCATCGTTTACGATCTTCTTGGAAACGTTGAGCAGAAGAAGGTGACATTCACCGTTGATACCATCAAGCCAACGGTATTGTCCTTCAACCCATCGGAGGGGCCTGTTGAAGTGGACGTTGATATCGACATCATATT
The DNA here is from genome assembly GCA_965373055.1 of uncultured Thermoplasmata archaeon. Taxonomy (GTDB): domain Archaea; phylum Thermoplasmatota; class Penumbrarchaeia; order Penumbrarchaeales; family Penumbrarchaeaceae; genus JAGLEG01. The sequence goes on along the minus strand of CBDVER010000084.1, from coordinate 4,764 downwards.
CTCGGAACCCATGAACATGAGCTCCGTGAGGATCGCATGGGGAACAGGGGGAAACCTGGACTGGATAGATGATAGGATGGTACGGATCGATCACCCACCGCTGGATTTTGCAGGCAGCTATGTATTGGAGGTCCATGGATCCGATCTCGCAGGAAATCAGATGGGAAGCTTCTCATTTTCATTCAACACAACGGACGTCGGATATGTATATGGATCGATCCAGGATGAGGACGGGGCACCGATCCCCTGGGCTGATGTGTCCGTCCATGACGGCCAGAAGGTCTCGGCAAACGGGACAGGTTATTTCATCCTGGGAGAGAGGGCGGGAGAATATACGATCACCATCTCATCCCTGAACTACGAGAACGAGACCTTCATCGTGAACATATTACCAGGTGAAGAGATCGATATAGGAACCATAGTTCTGAGATCGGACCGGGAGGGTGATGGCAGCGGAAACATACTCATCTGGTCGATGCTCTGGATACTGATCATCATGGTCATTCTGATCCTCATCATGTTCCTTATCATATGGAGAAGGAACAGGTCCAGGCCCGAGTTCGGTCATGAGGATATCAAGATCATAATCGACCATATCAGGACCAGCCACGGCATGATGACCACAGAGGAGATCGAGAATACCGATTTCTACAATATCCTGGGCCTCCAGAAAAAGGCCAACATGAAGCAGATCAGATCGGCATACAGGGGATTGGCCGCAAGGCATCACCCCGATAAATTGATCAACCTCCCCGAGGATAGGAGGAAGAGCTCCGAGGACAGGATGGTGAAGATCAACATGGCAAAGGCGGTATTGATGGACCAGGGGAGCAAGAGCGCCTACGATCACTTCCTGGAGACCAGGGAGATCATGAAAAAACAGAGAAAATGATCAGATCATCCGGAGGCCCGAGATGAAGGATGAGATCCCCGCCAGGATGACGATGACAAGCGCAACCCTCCTGAATATATCCTTACGAACTTTTCCGGAGAGGTAGATTCCCAGGAACGAGCCGATGATCAGAACCGGGATCACGAGCAAGAAGGCTGTGATCGTATCCGAATGGAACAGCCCACCTGCGAAGAATACCGGTATCGTGAATAGGTTGAGGATCAGGAAATATACCACCAGATTCGCCCTGAACTCCTCCTTTCCCAGCTCCTGATTGGTGAAGAAAAGTATCACGGGAGGCCCGCTCATGGTGACGCTGCCGTTGAGAAGGCCGCTTACAAATCCCACGGGGAAAAGAGCTGATCTCTCCCTCTTGATCTTGAGCGAGAACCCCAGGATGAGCATGATGGAGAAGAGGATTATCAGAGCACCTACCACTATCCTTATCGTCCCTGATGGCAGCATAAGCAGCGAGATCATGCCGAATGGTACGCCCACGATCCCACCGAGGATCAGGGGCCAGAACCGCCCAAGGTGAATGTGCTTTCTGGCATTGAGCGCCAGTGTAAGATTGAGAACGGTCCCCGCCAGAAGCATCAGGGGGGCAACGCTTCTCGGTGACATGAAGCTGATCAATATGGGAACCGCCAGGAGGGACTGTCCGAAACCGGTTATCCCCTGCAGTACACATGCCAGAAGGAGCACCACTGCGATCAGGATCAGGAGACGGGGGTCCATCGCATGATAATTACAAAGGTGGTTGATAATACCGTTCATCCCCGGGACCAGTACTGCGGGTGGTCGGTGAAGATCCCATGGACACCCATGGACCTCAGCCGGTCAGCATCCTCCCTATCGTTCACCGACCAGGTGAGAACATGACACCCCATATCGACACTTCTCCTGACCAGGGAAGAAGTTACCAGGCCTTTCCCTGGATGGACCGAATAAGCTCCGATCTGCCCGGCAAAATCCAGATACATCTCAGGGTGGTCCTCGAAGAGAACGCCGATCCTGATATCGTCCCTGATGGAGATGAGGTCGCTCAGCTCCGTGGGTTTGAAGGAGGAGACAAGGAAGTCATCGGCCCCATAGCCCCTGTTCAGATATGATGATATGACCCTGCTGACACCCTGAGCCGTGCTGTCCCCTTTGAGCTCGATGTTCACAAGCACCCTTCCTCCGACCTGGTCCAGCACCTCGGTCAGCAGGGGGATCCGCTCTCCTGACCCCGCATCCAGCTCTTTTAGCCGGTCCAGGGATAGCTCCGAGACCTTTCCGGACCCATCGGTCGTCCTATCGACCGTGTGGTCATGGATAACGACGAGCTCGCCCGTGGCGCAGGTATGGACGTCAAGCTCTATTCCGTCCGCGCCCACATCCACGGCCTTCCGGAAGGAACGCAGGGTATTCTCAGGCTCCGTTCCCGAGGCCCCCCTGTGTCCTATTATAAGGAACATCCTGATTGGATATCCCTCATTCGATATAACAATGAGGGGGAGATATCGAAAAAATATAACAAGTCTCAATGTGTATGGTCATGGGATCATCATGAATGCGAACCCGTACGAAGAGCTATTGGATTACTACAGGGAAACAAGCTATCTGGAGGGCGCCAACTCCATCCTCGGATGGGATCAGGAGACCTACATGCCACCGGGAGGGGTACAGGACAGGGCCCAACAGATGGCGACGATATCGGCGATGATCCACAGGAGGAATGTATCGGATGAGCTGGCATCCCTGCTCAAAAGGGTCAAGGATGGCGGCCTGGACGGGAGGTCTGGGTCAGTTTACAGGGAGATCAAGAGGGAACACACCCGGGCGAGGGCGCTTCCCGAGGAGTACGTCAGGGAGCTGAAGAAGACGACCTCCATCGCCCAACAGGCGTGGGCAAAGGCGAGAAAGGATGACGATTTCGCATCCTTTTGCCCCCACCTCTCCAGGATAATCGACCTGAAAAAGAGGGAGGCCGAGTACATCGGATACGAGGAGACCCCCTACGACGCCCTGATCGATGGATTCGAGCCCAACACCAGAACCTCATACGTAACGCACATATTCAATGATCTCAGGGATAAACTCGTGCCCATCGTGAAGAAGATCACGACATCGGGGATAGAGATCGAAGACTCGTTCCTGAGGCGGGAGTTCCCCATTCCAAAGCAGAGGGAGCTCTTCACGAACCTGGTGACCGACATGGGCTACGATCTGGAACACGGCAGGATGGATGTGGTCACCCATCCCTTCTGCACCGGAACGCCCAGGGATGTCAGGATCACCACCAGGTTCGACGGGAAGAACATAAAACCCGCACTCTTTGCCTGCATTCACGAGGCGGGTCACGCACTTTACGAACAGGGTTTCCTCGAGGAGAACTACAATACCCCGCTTGGTGAGGCGATTTCGACAAGCATCCACGAATCCCAGTCGAGATTCTGGGAGAACATCGTCGGAAGAAGCCTACCCTACTGGAGGAGATACCTGCCAACGCTGAAAAAGGCTTTCGGGAACCTCGACGACGTCACACCCAAGATGTTCCACAGGGCGGTGAACAGGGTAGAACCCTCTTTTATTCGGGTCGAGGCGGACGAGGTGACCTACAACCTACACGTTATGCTCCGATTCGAGATAGAGACGGAGATTATCGATGGAAAGATCGAAACGGATGAGATCCCGCAGGTCTGGAACGAGAAGTTCGAGAAATATCTTGGGATCGAGCCCCCAAGCGACGCTTTGGGATGCCTGCAGGACGTTCATTGGTCCTTCGGCTACATCGGATATTTCCCCACATATACGCTTGGAAACCTCTACAGCGCCCAGTTCACGGAGAGCATGATCTCCCAGATCGGAGAGCTGGACCATATGGTGGAAGGCGGCGATCTCTCCACTATTCTTGGATGGCTCAGGAAGAACATCCACGAACACGGAAAATATTACACCGCTGACGAGCTGGTGGAGCGCATCACCGGGGGGCCGCTTTCGGAAAACGCATTCATCTCCTACGTAAAGAGAAAATATACCGACATCTACGGGATCACGCTGTGATCGAGCGTTCCATCTCCTAGGCCTCGACCTTCGACAATAGCATCAGATCAAGAGGTCATCCTATTACTATTACCTTGATCACGGTGTGCCACGGGACAAGCACCGTGTTGAACTTCGTCCTCCTCTTGGATGGATTGAGCTTTACCATGATGTAAGCTCCCATGTCGTCACCCATTCCGTTGACGCTCTTTTTCTTTCCGTCGTCCAGATACAGGACCCTGATCTTTCCCAGGTTCGCCATGCATTCACCAATAACAACACAGGTGGGAAGAATATATAATATTAACCGTTCAAAACGGGAGAATTGTCATCATTTATGTCATCAAGTGACCCAATTCGGGAGGATTGAAGCTGGAGGGGCCCGTCCTTTTGAGCCAAAATACGGACCCCATCTACCCCCGAGGGAGGGGAAAGTGAATGATGAGCACCTCCGGATGCAGGAGCTGGCCTGATACCCGGGGGCAGTGGTTGTCCGGCCCTCGTCCCATCACTCCTTCCTGGAGGAGGACGCATTCTCCTCCTGAGCAGAAGGAGGAATGCACCACCGCATGCAGCCAGGAGCATTAGAAGCAGTATCAAAAACACCGCGATCAAGGTATTTACGCCGCCCCCTGTGGCCTTCACATTCTCCCGATCTCCAAGAACGTTGACGATCACCTCCATCTGATCCGATGCGCCGTCATCATCCGTCACGGTCAGGACGATCTTATACGTGCCGGGCTCGGAATAATGATGAACTGTGGATATCCCAACACTTGATGTCCCATCTCCGAAGTCCCATCCATATACCAACAGGTCCTGATCGGATGGATTGTCAACGGACC
>CBDVER010000083.1:0-6297 GCA_965373055.1 uncultured Thermoplasmata archaeon | reverse complement strand
CCCCACGACCAATCAGACATACACTGACATCCAGAACAAGATGATCGGTGCAATGCGAGAGGGACTTAGAAGGGGTGAGGGGTATCAGGAGATATCTAACAGGATCAAGGGTGCGGGCACCAAGTACACCAGGGACAGTCCGGGCAGAGTGGTTCACAAGATGTGCCATGAGGCGGTAAATAAAGCGAGGATCGAGGCAGCCGTCCGGTCGGGAGACGCGTCCAAGGAGAAGCCCCTGGTGTACATCACCCAGGGAGACAGCCAGGTCCGGCCCGCACATCGGGAACGGGAAGGCAACTTGTACGCTCCTCTGTTGATGGAGGAGCTACTGAGCGAGTGGGGATGCAGGTGTACATCGGTTCCGAGCCTATCAATTGAACGGATACTGGAGCGGTCACTGACCAAGACCGAGCTAGGAGAGCCAGCGGCGATATGAGGTGATAAGATGGTTGAAATGATAAAGATTCTGAAAGGGCTTCCCGACAAGATCATCAAGCAGGTCGAGGACCTGTTCAACAAAGGTCTTGAAGAGGGGCTTAACATTGACATTGCAATGATCAGGGCATTCAACCCCATCGTTGCGGGCAAGGACGCAATCGACCTTAACAAGTTCCTCCGGTCCAAGCTGGGCGGGTCACGGTGTGTGGAGTACGACAGCTGGAAAACCGAACAGGACGAGATCGATCCCGATAAGGTGCCCAATGATGGGGAGTTCTACCATGTCCCTGTGACGCTCACCGTATCAGGGGTCAACCTCAATGAGATGTTCAAGTCGGTTGACACTCTGAAGAAAACCGCCAAGACACAGGAGAACTGGATTATACCAAGCATCAACGATCACATGGAAGATTGGGAGATGGATGAGGAGTCTGGTGACTGGGTGCCCAGGGTCGAACCAAAGGACCACGAGATATCAGGGTTCGTCTATGGCCTCCACGGAGTTGACCTTGACAACGGGGAGTACGCCATACGGGGGACCGACATGATCCCCATGGGTGTCCCGGAGTTGCTGAAAAACTATGGTGTGAGTATTGGCTATGATGCCAAGTTCGAGTACAAGCCGGGCGAGTACAAGGATACGCCGTATTATGCCGAGCAGACGGACATCATAATAGTTCACAATGCACGAATGATAGACCAAAGACCTTCCATCCCCCAGAAGGAACCGAAAGGCCAGGCGGTAGGTGCCGGGTACGGGGAAGGTGTACAGACTGACAGTTCTTCACACGATAACGGCCAAGGGGTTATGCCCGAGGCTACTGGTCATGACGACCAGGAGGAGCAAGACGGAGATGACAATATGCCGGACAAGAAAGACAAGGATCAGGTCATAAAGGACCTCGAGGTTGAGCGGGACGAGCTTCAGACGAAGCTTGACTCCATTGACCAAAAGAGTCTGAAGGATCAGATCAAGGTATTGGAGACCAAGGACCAGGAGTCCGAGAAGAAGATCCTGGACATGGAAACCAAAGCAACAGCTCAGAAGGAGGTTTTCGACAAGGAACACCTTGAGCTTGAAGCTTTCCGTGATGCGGACAAGACCGCAAAGAAGGCGGAACAGGATACTCTGATCCTGAGAGCCCAGGAGGTTTTCAAGGACAAGTACACTGAGGACGAGCTTCGGGCCAAGCCCATGGACCACCTCACGGAGCTGATCGAGATAGCCACCAGGGAGCCGGAGTTTGATAACGATCATCCGGGCAACCCCCCTGCAGGAAAAGTTCTGATCGATGACCCCACCATAGATCCGGTCGGCAAGCCCGGCAAGGATGGGAAGTGGGAACCAACCAGAGGTGCTCAGAAATGATAACAGCAGCGATAGTGGCAGGATTCGTCCTGCTTGCGGTGGTCATGGCATTGACCGCCATGTTCAACGTTCTCATCCAGCCTACCAACGACGTGTACGCTGGCGGAAGGGACCCAGTGGTCGAGGAGTTCGTGGTCGAGACAGCAACGACCATGTACCCAGGGCGACTGGTCCAGGTCGGCACGAATCCGAATGACGTGGTAGTGTGTGCAGCCGGAGCGAACCCCATTGGTTGGCTTGGATATTCTCACTGCAACGCATCTTACAAACCAGATACCGTAGATACGATCTACGAGGCATCTGACAGAGTACCTGTACTTCGAGGTGGGGGGTTCTACATTGTGGGGTCTCTCCTCAACGGTGTAGGTGCAGTGACCAAGGGACAGCGACTCATCCCCGCAGCGGGGGGCGAAGTGACTACGGCAGCGGCCCTAACCATCGACTCAGGATCAACGGCAGTCCTCGCAACGGCGGCCAGTGGTGCGGTCATCAGTGGAGACATTGGTGACGATGTGGTTGTGGGCTGGGCGGCTGAGGCAGCGGACTCAACATCGACAGCTGTTGACATTATGATCATGTCAACACTCTGAGGGAGCTAAAGGAGGAAAAAAACAATGGCAAGAAGCATAGCAGAACTCAGGGGAAGGGACGCGATCCTTTCCGAGGAAGAGTACAGAGACATCCTGCAGAAGGCCGTTCTCGCCGTCCGTGAAGAGGCGATAGTCAGGGAAGAGTTCCCCGACTGGTTCAAGGCCCCGGTGGGATGGAAAACCGAGCACAAATACTTCAAGCAGGTAGATGTGTCCGAGGCACAGATGGATACCACTTTCCGTGACCTGGTCACAGATGGTGTTGACAGGACTTCGGCAACGGTGCAGATACTGAAGCTGGAGCGGGACTTCTTCATTTCGAGGTACGACCTTGAACTGGCAAAGGAGACGGGCAGGGACCTTGTGGCCGAGAACGTGGAGTCATGCGGTTACAGGATCGGTCAGCTGGAGAACGAGTATATCTTCAAGGGGATAGCTGAGGATGGGACCAACTACGACGTCCAGGGTCTGTACGAGCTTGCGGGCAACGACTACAGCACGACCAAGGACTTCGGGACCTATGGCAACCCTCTGCTTGCCGTCAAGGGTGGAATAGCTCTGCTCCAGGCAGACACGCAGTACGGGCCATACAAGCTGTTCCTGAACCCGATCCAGAACAACGAGCTGATGACCTCCCACTCTTCCACTGGTGTACCAGAGGTCGAGAAGGTCAACAGGGTCCTGAACGCAAAGGGAGTGGGGAGGACCAAGACACCCATTGAGGGATTCGAGAGGATCTTCTCCCTACCATACCTGTCCGCAGGTGACGGTATGATGATCGGCGAGGCGGACAAACAGGCTATCAGCATCATACCTGGTATCCCGCTCCAGTTCGAGACCTATGGACTGGAGGCCAACAAGGGCAAAGGAGTATCCGGAAGGGTATTCGAGTCTCTCGCCCTTGTGGTCGCACACACCAACAACGTGTGCAAGCTGTCAGACATCTGATGGCACTTGACCTCCCTCCTTCGGGGGGGAGGTTTTTTCAAATAACAAAACGGAGGACAAGAAGTATGACAGAAAAATCTGAAATATGGAACGAGGTCAAGGACGCAGACCCCGACAATACGCTCGGGATGAAGTGGACCTTGAACTCAGCTGATGAGATGAAAGAAGCTCTCATCAAGCATTGGGGAATCGAAGATGGGGACGAACTAGAAGAAGAGCCTGAGCTGGAAGAGGAGAAACCTGCTCCCAAGGCGAGGAAGGCAAAAAAGGAAACCCACCGAACGGTTATCCCTCTGATCAGCATTGGCATCAGCAGGTCGTCTGACGACCCCAACTGCCTGTGTGTGACCAAGAACATCCCAGGCCACGAGAAGGACGGGTTCCTGATCCTGGCGAGGTACGACAAGAAAGCATACGAGACGACCAAGAACATCAAGATCCCTGTTGAGCTTGCCAACAAGTGGCACGACGAGGGCAAGGTGGTTTTCGATAACCACGAGCTTCAGGATTTCCTGAAGAACCCCACGGCGTTCAAGCAGGGCATGAGAACCCCGAGGAAGGAGTAGTAGTTGAGGGGGCCCTTCGGGGTCCCTTATTTTATCTGGTGAAAACATGACAGCGATCTCAAGTCCCTTTGCGACAGTGGATATGGTCAAGTTCAGGACCAACGAGGCGGGCCACAATGCGTCCACACCCACGATCACTGACGCACTGGAATACGCCTTCGAGATAGCTGCCCAGATCTTCAGGATAAACAACCTTACGATCACAGCGTTTGAGACGGACGCAACCGGAGTCGTTCTTATCAAGCATTCAATTGCAGACATAGCAGCAGGGTACATTATGCAGCGGACACCTCTTGAGGAGGGCAACGCAAGGTACACTGCGGACAAGCCACAGATACTTGTGGGGACGGGTGAAATTAACATCCAGTCATGGATCGATGAGTACATCAAGAAAGTAGACAACAGTGCCAAGTCCAAGGTAGTATATAGCAAGGTATCCAGCCGACGAGATTACAGGAGCAATTCACTATGATGATCAAATTCTACAAGGACGAGATCATCCGCAAAATGGAGATGTTCCAGCGAAAGGCGGGGAAGATATCCAAGCCGGTGCTCAAGGACCTGGCCATCCTTGCTGAGCGGGCCATGATCGAGAAGGTCCCGGTGGAAACGGGGAGGCTTACATCTTCAATCTGGTTAATGTTCAGGGGGGACCGAGTCGTCATAGGTCCCACTGTCAAGTATGCAAGGTATCCAATTTATTATGGCAAGAGGAAAACCAAGCACAGCACAACCTACGCTGAGAGGACCGTAGTGACCGTCAGGAATCTAATGGACCCGGTCATTAAAGCCGCACTGGAAGAAAATCTGAGGGTGTAACTATGACGAAGTGGGACCCGGCAGATCATTTCAACAACCTCCAAGCCCTCATAGTAGGATACCTGAAGGCGTCAACCAAGACATACCTATTAGCTGTCAACGATGAGATGATTCAGCCGGGGAGGAGCAAGCAGACTACCAAGCCGTCGGTCAACGTGTTCACTTCCCGCGGGGATCCATCGGACTCCAACAACATTTCTGTCATCCTCACGGTCCGTGTGGCCACCAGCTCCATCAAGCGTGGCGGTGACGATCAGGAGAAAGAACTTAACGGCATCTTGTCGGATGTGATCTATGAACTGAACTATTCACACAGACGTATTACTTCTGTGTCCGAGGACTGGAACATGGTCAGGACACTCCAGTTCGATGTCCGGCACGACCCGGTGGATGAAAAGATAGTGTTCGTTGACATTGACTTCGAGTATATTTGGACAGGTGATGTAGGATGACCGATAAGAAAGTAGAAAAGAAGATGGCGTACTTTGTGAGGCTCAGGGATAAGATACCTTACAAGGCACGGAAGTTGACGGGCAGGATCATGCTGGTCAATGAATATGACAAATCAGGGTTCAGGATAGATGAGGCTATCCAGATAAAGAAACCGCTCTGGGAGAAGCTACGGGACCGTGACGCAGTGAAGCGGGAACATGGTGGTATGCCGGAGTTTGAGCTGTTCAGACAGGAGGAAAAATAAATGACAACATTTTCAGGATGGGAATGCGACATCAAGATCGGGACCTCTGCCGCCAACATGAGAGGAGAGACAGCGATAGCGTGGCAGAGTGCCGAGTTCGATTTCAAGAACAACCTTTCCCGGACTCACATCGGGGGCCAGCGTATCCCGGAAGAGATCAAGGAAGGACTGATCGAGGTTGCCGCCAAGATCGCAAGGTGGTACAGGGACGAGACCGTTCTGTCCGACAGGGCAGGCGTGGGGTCCACAGGTGCCCTGACCGAATACTGGATAGGCTTCTATCCGGAGGGGTATGTGTCCACCAACGTGGAGTACATGGTCAACGGCAAGTTCGACACCTACAAGCTGAACATGAAACACGACGACCGGACAGGCGAGGAATCCGACTTCATGGCAGAGGACGTTGCGGTTGCTGCTGTGGCCTAAGGGGGTTCGAGCATGACAACCTACGCAGGATGGGAAGGGTCCTTCATAATGGAGGGGGACCAGACCAAGGAGATCCTTGAGGAGAAGGCAATAGGAGGTACGCCTGTTGTATATTTCGTGTCCCACTGGCCCATTGTGAACTCGGGCGGTGTTGTTACCGATGACGAGACAGACATCGTTGTTTACGAGGACGATGTAGTGGTGGGTACTGGCCTCTACACCCTTGACGGGTCTGAGGGTAGCATCAGCATAGACACGGTTACGGCGACCAAGAAGTACACGGTATCTTACCTCTCCAAGGAGACCGTTGGGTCATGGCGGGGTATCGAGTACGATCACAAGAACAATAATAAGAGGGTCCATGTAGGTGGTCGTCGGGATGCCATTGAGATAAAAGAGGGACTGATCGAACAGGGGTTTAAGTTCATGGAGCTGTGGCTGGAC
>CBDVER010000082.1:0-6334 GCA_965373055.1 uncultured Thermoplasmata archaeon | reverse complement strand
ACACCCTGGAGAAAAAGCTCAGGGAGAAGGGGGTTCTGATCAGGTACGTACACGATAACCTGATCGACCGGCTGTGGAGGGATCGACCGTCCCCCTCGAAGGACCCTGTTAGGGTCCTGGATGATGCCCTCACAGGCGAGACCATCGCGGATAAGCTGACCAGGATCAGGGAGAAGATGGAAGGACCCGGATGCTCCGCGCACATCCTTTCCGCATTGGATACCATCGCGTGGACCTTCAACATCAGGGGCGCCGATATCGAATACAATCCGGTCTTCATCTCGTATGCGGTGATAGAGGAGGATAAGGCCCACCTCTTCATCGACGCCGGGAAGATAACCGACCAGGTGAGGAAGCACCTGGGAGATCTGGTGGAGATCCACCCTTATGAGGGGATCAGGGAGCATCTGGAGGGCCTTGCCGGGAGAGATATCAAGATATGGATAGATCCCAAGACGGCCAACAAATGGATCATGCTCCTTCTGAAGGGAAAGGCGAAGTTCCACAGGGAGAGGAGCCCCGTGACCGATTTCAAGTCCAGGAAGAACGGGACCGAACTTCAGGGAATGAGGGATTGCCAGGTCATTGACGGGGTGGCGATGGTGAGGTTCCTGAAGTGGCTGGAGGGGGCCGTGCCCGGGGGAGGTGTGACCGAGATATCCGCATCGGACAAACTGGAAGCCTTCCGATCGGAAGGGGACAGATTCGTCGGCCTGAGCTTCTCAACTATCTCCGGATACCGGGGCCACGGCGCCATCATACACTATACCGCATCGGCAGAGAGCGACGTGGAGCTGAAGGCCGAGGGGGTCTACCTCGTCGATTCGGGGGGACAGTACCTCAACGGCACCACCGACATCACCAGGACCATGACCCTTGGAAAGGCGACGGACGAGGAGAGGGAGATGTTCACGAGGGTCCTCAAGGGACATATGGGTCTTGCGATGCTCAGGTTCCCCAAGGGGTTCTGCGGCAAACAGCTGGAGCTCCCCGCCAGGGCCTCCCTCTGGAAGGTGGGAAAGAACTACAATCACGGCACGGGGCACGGGGTAGGACATTTCCTCAACGTCCACGAGGGGCCCATGATGATATCTCCCAGGGACCAGGGGGTCCCCCTGGAGATCGGGAACGTCCTGTCGAATGAGCCTGGTTACTACAAACCCGACGGGTACGGCATCCGTATCGAGAACCTCATCGTCTGCGTGAAGGATACTGAGTTCTCCACGGATGACGCTGAATGGCTGAGGTTCGAGACCATTACCCTCTGTCCCATTGATCTGGACCTGGTTGAGCCTTCTATGCTGGCCGCAGAGGAGAGGGAATGGCTCAACGCGTATCACGCCGAGGTGTACGGGACGCTCTCACCGCACCTGGACGATCTACACAAGGAGTGGTTGAAAGGTCGAACCCGATCGATATGATCAAGCCTCATGCTGGCTTCCCTGCAGGCACCAGATGAAGCCTCTTGTAGCTATCCAGAAGCTCCTTGGACCCGGCGCCGCAGCCGATGACCGTTTTGATGCCCCTCTCCACCTTGGAGTCGAGGATGTATACGTTCTCCTTGGGCAGGTGCATGATGTTCCCGGACGTTGGGTTCGGGCCCGTGGGTATGAACACAGTGGTCACCGCAGAGGATCGATCATCCGTGATGAATGCGGTGACCAGGGTGTCGTTGCCGTAAGGCCGGACGAGCGCGACCGAGCTGAAGGTGGTCTGCTGGCTGTCTGCAAAATGTCCCACCAAATCCTTCACGGTGATATAGCCTGGAAACCTCATCAGTAGCTCCTTTTCGATCACGTTCCGGAAGAAGGACCCGATCCTGGTCTCCACCACAAGTCCGATAAGGAAACATACGGCTATGATCAATGCGAGAGTGGTCAGCTTGGCCAGCAGGTCGCTCAGGCCGAAACCCAGTGTTATCAGATGCGCCATCGGCTCGATATTGTTGTTTATGAGGTTGAAGAGCCATATGAACACTACGGCCATGATGACTCCGGGCAGTACGACCACGACGCCTCCGATGAAGGCCGTCTTGAGGAATTCTGTAAATCTTCCCATTCTTTGTCCCCCTTTCCCCTGATAATCAACGACCCCTTTGATAATCATTTTGATTTTAAAAATCAAAAGGACGAATTGATGTGGTAAGAGTATCCTACTCATCCAACATCGCCTGCTCCGGGCCCTCCTTGAGCCGACGGACCCATCCGATCACGGCGATCAGGGCCGACAGGGAGAGAAATAAGAACAGGATGAGCGTGACGGATATGGCCCGCCCAATATCATCACTCTCATCCTCTGCATCTTCCGGGAGAAGTTCCATGGATGGGGGATCGTCGGCCAAATCGGCATTGGAATTGAGATGCGTGATATAGAAGGCCTCCCGATATCCCTCCCGGTTCATCCTCACATCGACCCTGCCCTGGATGGCCGAGGCCAAAATGGTCATCTCCCCCCACCCCGATCCATCGGTGACGCATGTCAACACGGTCCCGTTGACCTCCAGCTCTATCAGAACACCCTCAAGGGGATTCCCCTCCACATCGATCACCGGACCCACGCGGATATTCAGCATCTCCGGCTGGGGCCTGGCATCTATCCTCACCAGAATGACATCGGAGGCGCTGTTCCCGTATCCATCCTCCACGATCAATTCTATGGTGTAGTCGCCCGCCTCCCTGAAGAACATCTCGGGATCGGCCCCGAAGAGGAACACCCCGGCCCCATTTACGTTGCATATCCATCTCCAGCTTGTTATCCCGATATTATCGAAGCTACCGCTTCCATCAAGTCGTATCCAGATTCCTTCAAGAGATCTGATGTCCGGCCCAGCATCCGCAACAGGAGGATCATTATCATCGATATTGACGGAGAAGATAGGGGTGATGTTGCTGTTTGACGAGGAATCGATCGCCCGGAATCTATAGAACATCTCACCGCATCTATCTTTCGGGAGCTTAAGATACTTCAAGTGGACCTCCAGGTTCTCCAGGTTAAGATCAATGGGATCTGCCCCTTCGAACCAGTATTTCACAGAGACCTCAACCACGCCCAGGTCATCGAACACCGGGATCTTGAACTGGAAGAGATCCCCCGTGGTCCCGGTACCGTAGGTCTCATCCGGCCCAAACCAGGGGAGAAGGTCCATTACCTCGATGCATCCATCATCGGTCTGTGTGTGATCGCCGAAGGTGTCGTACGCTCTGAACCAGTAGTAAACAGGATCATATGGTTCATCCCATACGGTAGAGAACGCCCACATGTTCTCCCCGATGAGGGCCATATCCTCGCTGAAGAACCCCTCTCCCTCGGACCAGTATTTCAGCAGCACCCTGGATACCATCAGATCATCCGAAACGATCACCCTGAAATCTATCGTGTCCCCGAACATGATGGATTTGGGCGTCAGGTCCTGGATGAACCGCGGGTCCGAGAGGTCCGTTGTGCCGTAGGGGAAGATCAGAGGAAAGTTGTCCCGGTGTGTGGAGTTCTCCTTGATAGGATAGGGGGTGTCCCAGACCATCGTAAGTGGTTTAACATCGCCCGGGACCTTCTCCCGGTAATCGTCCCAGTAGTTTCCCAATAACGAGAGATCATTGTATACGGTATCATTCGAGTCGTCCACCACGTGGACCTTGTTTTCGATGAAATTATTGTGATAGATGTAGTTCTCCTTTGAGGTCTCATTTATGAACAGTCCGCTCGAATAACATCCTATGAATTCGCTTTCGGCTATCGAGGATCGCGATGTTCTCAGGAAAGATATTCCGGTCTCCATCCCGCTCAACGTAATATTTTCAATTTTGAGATCCCAACACTGAACGAGGGTTAAGCCGATGGTTGATCTGTTCATGGATACGTCCCTTATCTCCGAATTCCAGCATTCGATCAATATTATCTGACCGTATTCATCGGAGATCTTGAGGTCATACTCCTGGGTTAGATACAGGACCGGCCTACCATTGACCGTATTTGACGGGTAGATGTCGTGATAGAAATCCGAGGCCTCTTTTCCAAATATTCTCAGGCCTCCACCTATCATGGTATTATTCTTGAGAGTATGTGGGGTGGAGGAGGAAAGGTAAACGGCGGATGCATTCTCACAGATGAACATATTGTCAAAAAGTTCATTGGTGCCATGCCATGAGAAAAATACGCCGGTTTCATTGAAGCCAATGAATTCATTCTTGTGGACACGATTGCCATACCCGTTTATCTTGACGGACCTCTCGCCCCCCTTGACCCTGTTGGAGAAGATCTCGTTATTCCATGAACCCGCCAGATATATCCCATCCAGGAGGTTATCGATACAATCGTTTCCGGAAATGATATTCCCCCCCACCCATGCAAGGTATATCCCATAGTATTGATTGTAGGAACAATTGTTGTCCCTGATCTCTCCATTGCCATGTTGGTAATATTCACAATCAATGAATATACCGACCCTATTCTCAAGAAAAATGCACTCCGTTATTACAAATCGATATGGATCAACAATGTAGATGCCATTAAATCCATTGTTGGAACAATTCGTATTCGTGACCGTGATGACATCATGGTAACAGTTGAATATTCCATTTCTTCCGTTGTCTGTTATTATGCTGTTTTTAATCTGGACCCTCCCGTTGTTTGAATATGATCTGTAGAAACCATCTTTCCTGTTGTTACTTATCCGGCAGTTGTCAATAGTAATCGTGGAGTCAATGTCCACTCCCACCTCATTAAAGGAGAGGGTGCAGTTATTCAATGTGATCCATGGAGAGTATATTGAGTAGAGGCCAGGGCCACTCATGTTTCTGACCGTGCAATTGGATAGGACGCAGTATTGTGACAGGATCATCTGGACGCCGATCGAACTGGAATCAAGGTCCATATCCGAGAAATTGAGATGATAACACCGATAAAGGATGACCTGGCCGTATTCACCACTGAAATTTCCCCCGACCTCCTCCTTTAGGAACAATACCGGCAGGCCATTTACGAGGTTCGATGGAGATATCTCATTTGTTTCCAGGCGGTCATTGTAGATATATTCAAGCCTGATCCCACATCCTTTCATGGTGTTGTTATGGACATTTTGATATCCTCCACCGAAGATGCAAACAGCAAATTCATTTTCCTCAACGAATGAATTCTGATGATGCTCCATGTATTTGTTGTATCCTCCACGATTTTCATCTCCTATTAGGATGCCAATCTCATTGCCTTCAAAGGTATTATCAAATGTGGTTACAAATTCATTGAAATGGTCAAGATAAACACCAACGCCATTTCCTCGGAAGGAGGATCTGTTAATGTTGATATCTCGAGAATTTTCAACCGTTAGTCCTTTTGAATTGTTCGAAAACTCTTGACGAACTACAGACGCATATCTCATTCCAATGAAATAGCACCCCCTTTCACAATTTTCAAAGAGCTCATCCACGGCTGAAAAATCAGTACTGGTTCCCAACATGGCACCGTAATGGATATTGGAGTAAGTGTTATTGGAAAAAAGAACGTTCTCGGAGTTCAATAGATGAATTCCATCCGTCCTGTCACCAAGGAACACAGATCCTGAGACCGTGATATTCCCCACCCATCTGATGAGGAGGGAGCCACCACGGTTATAGATGTATTTGAAAAAATCGTTTTCATCGTAATCGGGGTATTCAATATCCTCTGATCCATTTCCCCGAGAGAATTCACATTCAACGATGTTGATGAATAGATCGGTGTTCAGTATAGACAGAGAATGACCTGGGCCAGAGCCGTTGAACTCCCTGTCTTTTATAAGGATCGGATACTCTGCCGTTCCATTCCCGGGCCACCCCTGCTCAAAGGAAATGGTCAGAAGATTAGCATCCCCGTCGATCTTTATGTCATTGTTTCGTGTGGGGATCGGATCTGATGAAAATTCGATCTCTTCTGATCGTGATCCATCCAGGGATCTGGGAAATGATGAGACGAGGAGCAACGTGACCGTAATAAGGAATATGAGTTTCAGGTTCGGTTGCAGAATATCATCTTTTCTTCTCACAGATAAATATCCAGATGCATTTTTATTAAAGTTATTGGGTCAAACGCTGAACATGTGAACATACAAGTATCACCATAGGGAAACGCGACCTGGAGAACTAACACGTTCAAATCCGTTGTCCCTCGTGATCCTATTTTCGATAACATTCTGATTGGAGCCAATAGAATATGGTGCGAGGGACCGGATTTGTCTTAAGAAAATCAGAGATTTTCCAGACCTTCACCAAATACTGGCTATCTACGAATCATTTGGTGAAGGAACAAGTTCAAATCCGTTGTCCCTCGTGATCCTATTTTCGATAACATTCTGATTGGAGCC
>CBDVER010000081.1:0-6431 GCA_965373055.1 uncultured Thermoplasmata archaeon | reverse complement strand
TGGCTATCAGGGCCTCCCTCCTGATGGGAAGGTCTCCCGATGCGGAAAGTGCCCCCAGCATCACCACGTTCGTCATTACCACGGACCCCGACTCTATCGCAAGGTGGGTCGCATCTATATCGACCAGGTCCTGAACACTGCTGATCCTCTCCATGACGTCGCAGATCTCCGGATAGTCGGAAAGGCCAAGATGGGCATCCACGCCCACGAAGGGCTCGTTGTTCAGGATGACCTTGGCCCCCTCCTTGAGGAACTTCATCTGCCTGAGCGCCTCCAGCGGCTCAAAGGCAAGGAGGATATCCCCTCTTCTCTGCGGTATGAGCATTCCCTTGGCATCGGAGCCTATTCTCAGGTGTGAGGATACGGTACCGCCCCTCATGGCCAATCCGTGGACCTCACCCACCTTGACGCCCATCCCCTCGGCGAGGGCGGCATCCGCAATGATCCGCGTGGTCAAGACAACACCGTTGCCTCCCACGCCACAGACGATTATGTTCATGCTTTCACCTCCCTCTGGGGAAGGATGCCAACCTGTCCCTCTTTCCTCCCTGGAACGCTGATCGCCTTGGTCGGGCATACGTCCACACACAGCCCACAGCCGTTGCAGTAGGGCAATATCTCCAGATGCGGTTTCGGGTCTGTCTTCCAGCCGAATGCAGGGCATCCGATCTTCTTCAAGCACACCTTGCATCCTATGCACTTATCAAAGTCCACGACGGCCTTCTGGGGCTTCAACTTCCTCTTTCTGAGGTTCCTCTCCACTACAAGCGCGCAGGGAGCCCGGGATATTATCACGGATACTCCGGGCCTGCCCATCTCCTCCATCACCGAGCTCACAAGGTCCTTCACCTTGAAGGCAGAGACCACCTTTACGCTGTCAACGCCAACGGACTCCACTATCTTCTTTAGGTCTGCGAATCCGGTCTCCTCACCCATCAAATTGATGCCGGTGCCCGGGTTCCTCTGATGTCCGGTCATTGCAGTGATAGAGTTGTCGAAGATCAATACCGTGATGTCTGACCTGTTGTGCACTGCGTTCTGCAGGGATGCGATCCCAGCATGGTAGAAGGTACCATCTCCGATCACGGCCAGGGAGGGTTCCCTGGACCCGGAGTGTGAATGTCCACAGGCCATGGCTATGGACGCACCCATGCAGATGCAGGTATCCATGCCCTCCAGAGGCTCGTATGCTCCCTGGTTGTAGCATCCCCTGTCCCCGAACACGATGCCGCCCTTCCCGTTCTTCCTTATAGCCTCCTTGATCGCATAGTATGTGGACCTGTGGGGACATCCGGCACACAGGGCGGGAACCCTTGCGCTCACCAGCTCATCGGCCTTTAGATACGGCTCCGTGATCTCCTCCCTAAACGGCGTCCCGAACAACTTCTCCATTGCATCGCCCACGAGGTCTGGATTGAGCTCACCCGCAAGGGGGATCAGGCCGTCATCCTTACCCATGATCCGGACATTGAGCCTTCGGTGCTGGGCCAGTGACCTCGCCTGAAGCTCGGTGACCCCATCGTTCTCCTCTACGATGAGGACCGTATCCATGTCCATCAGGAAATCGGTCATGAGCTTCTTGGGAATTGGATATGTGGTCGCCAGCTTGAGTACCCTTGCACTCAGTTCCAGCTTCTCCATGACCTCCTCCACGTAGGGCAGGGTCAGGCCGCTTGCTATGATCCCGAAGGTGTTGTACACGCTTCCCTTCTCCACGATCTTCCCCTTCTGAAACTCCACCACCCTGTTCCACCTGTTGGTCTCGAACAGCTCCGCGGCCTTATCCATCTTCGCGTATAGCAGTTTCTGCCTGGGCCTGGAGTATGTGGAGATCGTCACGTACCTCTTTGCGTCCTTTATGAACCTTCCATCGCGCTTGGGGGCCTTTATCTCCCCAAGTTCGACGCCGAAGGAGGAGTGGCAGATCCTGGGGGTGACCCTCAGGAATATCGGCTGCTCCAGCTCCTCGGACAGCTCGAAGGCGTACTTGACCATATCCTTGGCCTCCTGTCCATCCTGGGGCTCCAGAACCGGTACCTTGGCCAGCATTCCAAAGAACCTGGTATCCTCCGCATTCTGCGACGAGAACTGCTGGGGGTCGTCGGCCGTGATGATCACGAGGCCGCCCCTGCATCCTGTTACCGCGATGACCGTCAGTGCGTCTGCGATCAGGTTCACGCCCAGCATCTTTGTGGACATCAGGGCACGCACTCCGGAAAGCGCGGCCCCCGCTGCCACCTCAAAGGCCACGGCCTCATTGACGGAGAACTCCGCATGGAACCCCAGCTCGTTGGCAACTTCGCCCAGCCGTTCCAGGATAGTCGAGGCGGGGGTCCCGGGATAGGCGGTGGCAACTGCCACCCCCGCCTCCAGACATCCCCTCGCCAGGGCTTCATTTCCGGTGAGAAGAACCTTCTCTCCAGCATCCTTGAGTATCACTCTTTTCTTAGCCATACTTGCTCACATCCTTCCTGATCGATCGTCTATCTTCTCCTTCTACTGCTGGCCCTCCCCACAGAGCGAGAGGACATATGCACCAACCATGTGTGCCTGGACCAGGTGTTCCCTGCTCCCGAACTTCATCATCAGCGCGAATGTTGAGGGTGTGACCCTTTTTACGTCCAGGCCTGTCACCTTCTTTATGTTTTCACCGAGCCCCTCTCCGAACATCTTCAAAACGGCCTCCTTGGCGGAGAAAAGTAGGGTCTTGGCCTCCTCGGGGGATATCGATAGGTCCTTCACAACCTTCCCCATCAGAGCGATCTCATCCTCCGTGAAAGCCTCCTCATCAAAGGATGGATCCCTGGGCTCTGCAAGCTCCAGGTCTATTCCGTGTACTCCGTCCGAGACGGAACATATCGCCCACCTCCTGGAGTGGGAGATGGAGATGTTCTTCTCGTCATCCCCTATCAGGCCGGAGGGTTTTCCCCCTTTAGCCACCATGATCGTTGCGGAGGAGAGGGGGTAGGATATCCCCTTCTCGATAGCCTCGACCCAGGTCAGGCCCAGTTTGGATATCAGCCTTCCCGCCAGGTGTTCCAGCTTCCTCTTGTCCGCCATCTTCTCCCATTTGATGGAGCTCCACTCCTCATCGGAGAAATACCGTCTGTAGCTGGCGTGCTTCTCCTTCAGGGACCCCACCTCGATCCGAAATACCCTTACTCCCTCGAAACGACCCTCCAGCTCCTCGAACTTCAGGGAGTGATCTCCCTCGAACCCCTCCTGGAACGGCATGAGGGCCTTGAGCTCGTACCCTTTCACGGATACCGTTACGTTCCCATCCACGTCCAGGATATCGAAGTCGAACGTGTAGGTGTTCTCGACGTTATCGACGAACCTGACCCATACCGAGGCGAGCTCATCAGAGCACATCCACCTGTGGACCGTTAGCCTCTCCACCTTCGTTGGAAGGGCCATCATGTGGAACCTGTCCATGACGTACGCTCCGGCGGCCTGAAAGCCGGCCTCCGACTGCATGGGTACAGATATGAGATCGCGTGGTGTAAACGATGTGGAGGGGTCGAACAGGTCGTCGGGAACACGGTTGTAGGTCCCCAGAAGCTCTCCATCCTTTAGCACATCTATTCCGGATAGTACCCTGAACCGATCTCCATGGAACATGTGCCTGTATATCTCATCCCTCAGTATCCTTGCCTGAACGGACTCCGGCCTGAGGGGGTGTCCCTCTATCCTCTGCTTGACACCTCCCCTTGACCCCATCAGCGCCGTACCCACGTAGTGCTCTATCCTCTTCCCCTCTTTCCTTGGATCGTCAGAGACCAGGTCCAGAGATATGCGGGTCACGTCGTTCTCCTCACCCTTGACCTTTGCAGACACCCTGAAGGTCGTACTGCCCTTGATGTTGACCGGCTTCCTGAAAGAGACGGACTCCAGTCCCAGGAACTCCATGTCGGGAAGGAGTTTGGATGCTGCCTCCGCGAACACCTCCATGCCCATGACGCCGGGCATGACCATGGTGCCCATTATCGAATGGTCCGGAAGGAAACGCTCCCTGACCCCGTCCAGCCTCCTCTCGAACAGGGCAACACCATCCCCTTCCTCCATGATCGAATCCAGAAGCGGAGCGTACCCCCGCTCCCGGGTCGAAGGTGCCTTGTGAACCCCCTCCTCCCACTTCATCAGCTTCTCCGAGTCCATGGGCCCGAGGGATCCGGAATAGTAAACCTCCCTCTCGTCCCCGTACAGTATCTCGTCAACGCCGTACCTCACACCATCCTCCACCGGAATGAAGGTGATCCCGCCTATCTCCAGTATGGTCTTCACGGAGCCCCTGCTCGCCATGCCAACATCTGCCCAGGCGGACCATCCCACCGCCTTCACGAGGCAGTCGGGATGTATCGAGGTGATCGCGCCGTGGAGCTTGTCCAGAAGATCGTTCGCCGCACTGTAATCCACCTGTCCGCCGTTTCCGAACCTGCCTGCCACGGAGGTGAATGAAATGAAGAACTTCAACGGGTGGTCCGATGTTGCCATTATCAGTGCATGGGCCCCCATCACCTTCGTGTTGTACACCCTGTCGAAATCCTCCTTCGTCTTGGCGGATATCAGCTTGGACTGCTCCACCCCTGCCCCGTGGATGATGCCGTCGAACTTCCCCGCCTTCTTGACCATCTTCCTGATCCCCTTGGCATCGGTCACATCCAGGCTGTGGTAGAACACGTCGCTCCCGGCCTTCCTTACATCGGAGAGCAGCCTATGGATCGCTATGCTCTTTGTTATACTGCTGAACTCACGGTCCAGCAGGACCGGCGTGACCTTCCTGCCCTCCTCCTTCAACCTCTCCTTGATAAGGTCCTTCTCCCTCTTCAGGCCCTCATCGTCCAGGCCGGAAAGCCTCTCAACATCATCTGATATCCGGGTCCTGCCCAGCAGGTGGAGCTCCAGCTTCGCGCTCTTTGCAAGCTCTTTCGCTATCTCCGCCGTGATCCCCGTTCCACCGCCGGATATCAGTATCCTCATACCGTCCTCCAGCTGGTTGATCTGTTCCTGTGAATGTTCAATGATCCTCATCGCGGGGACATACCTCTTCTCGCCGTCCCATCCATACTCCAACGGGTGATCGCTGTCGCCCAGTTCAACGGCAAGCCTCTTGAGTCCGCTCTCTGCGTTGGTGCCGAGGGGAAGGTCCAGGACCATAACGTCCGATCCGGTGTACTCCCTCTTGACTGCCTTGGTGAAACCGGCTACCGCCCCAAAGACCGGGTTTACCTCGGCATCCAGGCCCAGTTTGCCTCCCATTGCGGTGAGAGAGATGAACACCCCTCCCTCCTTCAGCTTTGCGTCCATTCCCTTGACGGCGTAAAAGAGGGATGATATCGCCTCATCGTTTACCTTCTCCCATTTTGTCGGCAGCGGCTCATCCTTCACCGATAGAGGATAGAGGTTTATCAGACCCTCGACCTCCGAGAGGTCCACCTTGCCCTTTATCAGGTCGGAAGGTGATGCGAAAACGGGATCTATTCCCAGGATCCTCTGCGCCATCTCCCCGCTCTTGCGGTTGGAGTCGAGGACCAAAAGCTTCCTCCCCTCCAGTGCCTTTGACGGCTCATCCGGCAATGACGGAAGCTCATCGACCTGCAGTACCCACCTGTTTATCCTATCTTTCAGATCATCCACCGTGGCCTTGTCGCCGGTTACCTCTTCACCAGGGGCCTCATATTTGGCGCCCGCAACGACGTAATCCACGATATGCCTAAGGGTGGGCATCTCCGAGAGGTTCACGCTCTCGTCCCTGGGAAGGTCGAACTCCGTGCGGGCCATCCCGAACAGCTCGACCTGCTTCACCGTATCTATCCCCAGGTCGGCCTCGAGGTCCAGGTCAAGCTCCAGCATATCCTCGGGGTAGCCGGTCTTCTCGGCCACTATCTTGACGATGCTGTCACGGATCAGATCCCAGTGAGGGTGTCCCTCACCCATCGGGACCTCCGCTGCCTGAGGTGCCTCATACTTGACGCCCGCAACGACATAATCCACGATATGCCTAAGGGTGGGCATCTCAGAGAGGTTCACGCTCTCGTCCCTGGGAAGGTCGAACTCCGTGCGGGCCATCCCGAACAGCTCGACCTGCTTCACCGTATCTATCCCCAGGTCGGCCTCGAGGTCCAGGTCAAGCTCCAGCATATCCTCGGGGTAGCCTGTCTTCTCGGCCACTATCTTGACGATGCTGTCACGGATCGTATCCCAGTGAGGATGTCCTTCCCCCATCGGGACATCAGCGGCCGGAGGTGCCTCCGCAGTGGTCTGTACCTCGTCCTTGATACCAGCCCCCTTCACAACGTATTCGATGATATGTCTCAGGGTAGGCATCTCCGATAGGTTCACGCTCTCGTCCCTTGGAAGGTCGAACTCGGTCCGTGCCATCCCGAACAGCTCGACCTGCTTCACCGTATCTATCCCCAGGTCGGCCTCGA
>CBDVER010000080.1:0-6452 GCA_965373055.1 uncultured Thermoplasmata archaeon | reverse complement strand
GGAATTCGATGGAAGCCCCCCGTCCCCAAGGGCAAATAGCAGCGTTCTGCTGTGATCTGCGATCGAATACAATCCAGCATGTGATAGAACGCTATTTTTCAGTAGCGGCAGGTCAACGCCCATTTTGGTGGCTATGTCGGTCCAAACGGAGCCGATGTCGTCCACCTCCTCCATGTTGAGAAGCCCGGAATACGGGAGGAATGCTGCCATCATCTCCTTCTCTTCACCATCAGCCTGGATACCTGCGATCTTGAACAGTTTATCCATGACCGTGGGGAAGTTCGGCTCATAGGATGTGGGTGTGCCGTGAGAGAACCATGCTGGCCTCTCCTGGCCCATCCCCATGTCAAGCACCCTTATATCGAGCCCTTTCAGCTCATCCCCTTCCCTCTCGTACATGGTGTAGACCTGATTTCCGATCTCCAGGCCTTTGGAGAAGAATTCGAGGGAACAGCCGAAATTACCTCCGCCAGCCCAGGCATCTTCGTGGTACACGATGTCCTCCAGGGGAATGCCCATTCCCTCGATCAACCAGGCGTGGATATCGTCGAAATAACGTGCCTGATCGAACTCCTCCTCGGGGACGAAAGCGTGCTGTCCTATCATGATGAAACCGGTGTTGTGCCTGCCGGTGATGCCCACGTTATCCACATCGTTGAACCGCATGCAGGTCTGGGGAACCACAAGGGGGTTTGCCGGGGGTTTTACGGCCCCCCTGACCACATATGGTTGAAAATCTGTTATCGATGCAAGGGTGAAATCGGATGTGGGGTTCCACCTGGATATAGAGGGATATCTCTTGATGGGAGTGTAACCCCTTTTCTCGAAGAGATCCGAGAACCTCTTCCAGACCCCGATGAAATCCATGACATGTGTGCAGCTCTTATTTCCTATGAACTGGTAACCTCCAATGCATGCAGGCTCGCCGCAGACGGACCTGTCGGGGTCCGCCGACCAGAAGGAGGTGCCGCATTTGACACATCTGGACCTGATGAGCCCGATCTCCCTCATCTTCTCCGTCGGATAGAACCTGTCGGGGTCGGCCGAGGCCTGATCCTTTACCCTCTTTTTCATCTCCTTCTCGGACAGCACCGTTGATTCCCTCCAACCGTATTGTTAATAGATCCTAGGCAATGGGAGTATAGACCTGCATCAGCTCCTCCCAGTTGTAGCCTTCCCATAGGCCGGACCTGGCCACGTCCTCGTGGTACTGGCTCTTGTAACCGTAAAGCCCCCTCAAACCCCATGCGGTTCTTTTTGCGATGGTGAAGAACCAGCTCCTGTAGACGAAGTTCGCCAGTTTCGGATGTCTTCTCACCGCTCTTTCCATGTTCGAGATGAGGTCATTTGACGGTGGTTGATATGGGTTAACGGCCTCATTCAAGGGCAGTCCTGAAAGGCGTATCTTGCGGAGGTCGATAGGCCCGCCCCCTCTCTCATGAAGGTTCATTATCAGCTCGCTCTGCTGGGGTTTGAATCCCATTATATTGGACAGGACGGCATCTGTCGCCACGAGGTTGTCCCCTCCCACGATCAGGTCCATGCTCTTTGGGATGCCTGCAATTGGTCCGTCCCCCTCCAATCCCACGATCCCGTCTACTATGCAGAGCCCTGCTGGATGGTATGAGTTGAAATCCCCCACAACCTGGGGAAGGAACTTCTGATATTTCACCCGATCAGATTCGGGCACGCATCCGAACTGGTTCTTGATGCAGAGGGAGACGTGCCAGAGCTTGTGCGTCTTGATAACGGGCATTGTCACGAAGAGATCGTGCTCGACCAGCGACTCGGGCATCGTCCTCTCCTTCCAGTACTGGCCGGATGGGATCTTCACCCTGATCTGTTTCTCCTGTGTCAGGTTGGAGCATCTCCCGCCCGCCTTTTCCACCTCCTTGCGATACGGGACCGAATCGAATATCTGATCGGCGTTGAACCTCTGAAGGTCGGATTCGACCACGATGACCTCGGAGGCCCTGGTCCTGAAGATCCTGACCACCTCGCCCAGGATGGACGGGGTGGTCACCAGGCCCGGAAGGAACTTGATATGACATCCGTTGGGTTTGATAACGACCCTGGACCCCTGCTTGACCTTATCCTTCCACTTCAGGGCTTCCAGCGTCCTCTTGACCGCCTCCCCGGATGAATCCAGGGTGGCCCTTTCGATGTGCACGATGGGAGTCTCGCTCATATCTTTCCCCCTTTTGATATCGTTTAATGCTATTTGAAACATGAGGGTTGTTGGCGTGGTGATGGGCCGTTATCCTGCTTGCTAGGCTGTGAAGGTCCTACCAGCTGGTTTCGGGGGTAGCCGGAGCCTCTTGAGGCCTATCTCCGCCAGCTGTGATATCGGGTCGTACATCTGAGATGAGGGGGGGTTGTATGCGAACTCCGCGTCCAGGAGGTCATAAAGCGTCATTTTTCCATGGATCGCCAGTGCGAAGATGTTCACCCTCCAGGCGGCCCCCTCCTTGCCGACCGCCTGCCCTCCAAGGATCCGCCCGTCGTCCCGGTTGACTATCAATCTGAGCACGATCTCCTCGTGTCCGGGCATCCAATGGGGTCTTGTGGTGCCTTTCGTCTGGATGGCAACAGCGTCGAAGCCGTTCTGTTTCGCCTCTTCCAATCTGTATCCTGTAGCCGCCACCTCCAATTTCCCGATACAGCAGAGGAAGGTATTGAGGGTCCCCGGATAGGATGTATCTCCACCTGCAGCATTCACGCCAGCGGTGAGGCCCTGCCTGAAGGCCGACGTTGCCAGAGGCATGATCGATGGTTTCTTATCTATCCTTGAATGGGTTCTGATGATATCGCCCACGCAGTAAACGTCCTTGATCGATGTTTCCATCCTGTTGTTCACCACAACGTGCCCCCAGTCGGTTCTGGCCCCTATCATATTCGGGAGCTCCAATCTGCAGGTGGTTCCCACTGCCATGACAACTATGTCGCACTCGATCTCCTCCCCGCCGATCGTCGCGGATCCCACGTGTTCCTCACCGTTGATGCTGTCTATTCCCTTTCCGAAGAGAACCCGGATCCCTGCTTCTTCCAGATGTTCGACGATGTGCTTGCCGATCTCGGGGTCCAGGTTGTTTGGAAATGGTGCGGGCCTTCTCTTTGTGATGGCCACCTTCAGGCCCAGGTGGTTGAGGGCCTCCGCGACCTCTATGCCCACCGCCCCTCCTCCGATCACAACTGCCGCTTTTTTTATGGAAGCGTTAGCGGCTTTCTGGAGGTTGACAGTATCTATGGTGTCCGAGACGAAATGAACGCCCTTGCCCTTGAGCTCCTGCAGGCCGGGTATCGGAAGTTCCTTGGGGACAACACCGGTGCCTATGATCAACCGGTCATAGGGGAACTCCTTCTCCTCCTTTGACACGAGATCCGTGGCCTTGATGACCTTGCTCCCCGCATCTATCGAGGTGACCTCATGGTTGATGAGGATATCCAGTTTTCTCGGAATGCTCGGTACTGCATGCTTGAGCTCCTCGAATGAATCCACGCGCCCCTCCAGGGCAAATGGGAGGCCGCAGGGGGAGAACATCTCATGGTCACGTTTTTCAAGGATCGTCACGTGGCATTTTCTGTTGAAGTTCAATGCGCCCTTTGACGCGTAGAGTCCGCCTGCGCCCAGGCCAATTATCACTATCTCCAATGCTTCGCCTTCCATATCGATCACCTGCTGTGTCCATGGTCCGTTTTGTCCGTATGCGTTTGGTGATTTTAACCTATCGGATAGCGTTTGACATGCTGGATGACACCCTTTCCTCCCACATATTAAAATATGCCTTTCGACCTGCACCGAATTGCACTTGTACGAGCAAGAGGAGGAAACCAAATGAGCGATAACCAGGAGCTTCACTTTCCGGAGGATCTGAAGTATACGAAGACCCATGAATGGTGCAGGATAGAGGGCGATGTTGCCACGGTGGGCATATCGGAGTATGCGACCCACAACCTGACCGATATCGTCTATATTGAGCCCCCGGTCGATGGGACCGAATGCGAGCAGTTCCAGGAGCTGGCGCCGGAGGGGATGGTCGAGTCCGTCAAGGCATCCACCCCGATCTACGCCCCACTCAGCGGTGCGGTGTTCGAGATCAATGAGGAACTCGTGGATGGTCCTGAAGCCCTGAACGAGGATGCCTATGCCAACTGGATCTACAGGTCCAAGATATCCAAGCCGGAGGAGATCGAAGGCCTCATGGATATCGAGGCATACAGGAAGTGGGTCAAAGAGGAGACCCACTGATCATAGTTCTTTCGAGTTATCGGGGGTTGGTCGGCCCCCGTTTTTCCCTTATATTATATTCGAGTAGATAGCTACGGTGTTTGAGGGCTCATTTTCGGGGTTGTTTTCAATGGATAATATGGTTTATGTGGATTTCGATAGGATGGAAGGTTTCATCGAGGATGTATTCCGGGCACTTGGTGTTCCGGAGGATGATGCCCGGATCTGTTCTCACAGCCTCATCTCTGCAGATCGGAGGGGCGTGGACTCCCATGGCGTCAACAGGATGAAACCATTCTATTTCGATAGGTTACGGAATGGCCAGCAGTCGCCGACCACCAATATGGAGGTCGTTCGGGAGACGGCCACGACTGCCGTGATCGACGGGCACAACGGGATGGGTTTCGTAATTGGTGTCAGGTCGATGGAGTTGGCCATCGAAAAGGCGAAGAAGTATGGGATGGGGATGGTGGTGGTGAGGGAGTCCACCCATTACGGGATGGCCGGCTATTATTCCATGATGGCCGCCGAGGCTGACATGATCGGGATATGCGGCACAAATGCCAGGCCGTCGGTGGCACCGACCTACGGCACCGAGGGAATGCTGGGGACCAATCCGCTCTCGTTCGGCATGCCCACGGATGAGGAGTTCCCATTTCTGATAGACTGCGCCACATCGATCGCCCAGAGGGGCAAGGTGGAGATGCATGATCGGATCGATAAGGAGATCCCCGAGGGATGGGTGGTTGGAAGGGATGGGAAGGTCCGGACCGATTCCCATGAGATACTGGAGGATATGGTCCTGGGTGAGGCAGCTCTTCTTCCCCTCGGCGGAGTGGGCATGGAATCCGGGGGACACAAGGGTTATGGCTATTCCACTGTCGTTGAGATACTCTCCTCGGCCCTTCAGGGGGGACTGTTCCTGAAGGATATCACCGGCATGAACGTGGGCCACTTCTTCATTGCTATGGATGTATCCGCGTTCACCGAACCAGGGGATTTCAAGAAGACGACCGGCGATATATTGAGAGCCCTTCGCGCCTCCAGGAAAGCGCCTGGTCAGGAGAGGATCTACACCGCTGGTGAGCGTGAATATCTGACCTATCTGGAGAGGAAGGATATCGGGATCGCACTGAACCGGTCCCTTCAGCAGGACTTTATCTTGATGGGGGATGAGCTGGGAATTTCCGATAAGGTCCCGTTCTGAAGCTGAGTTATATATTGATTTATTCTGACATTCTGGAGCAAAGCGGAAGAATGAGTTGCGATGAGGTCGTTTCACACTGTGATGAGGATCTCATGAGGAGTCTTTACGGAGAGATGAACCTTTTCACCGCTCTCAAGACGTAAAGCTCTAACAACATCTATAGGTAGCCTCACTACATAGGAGTTTCCGGATTTTGCGATTTTACATTCCATGATCATATCCTTGATCTTTCTAAAATTTGAGAGCGTATAGGCATCTTCACCGTTCAGATATGATTCACCGCATTTAGGGCATTCCGATCCTCTGACATCAAATCCTTCGATATGGAACATCTTGGGAGTGGTCCACTCACCGCAAACGCACTTCACGCTTTCTTTTTTCATATTAGTGTTCACGTGTCTCACCTACATGTGTTATTAACCAGCATATTTCCCCATTGTACCTCGTTTCTGATTCCACCACTACTGCCTTTATGGTTTTACCTCTGATGCGAAGAGCCTTTTCGATCGTCCCTTTCTTTCTTTTCGATCTGCTTGCCTCTTTACCATTTTCCAGGATCTTAAGCACATCATCGAGGTATATTCTGAGGTCGCACATTTCCCTATCCGCTGTTCGAGATGGTCTGACATCGAATCCTTGATACTTTGGATACATGTGGTTACCAACTGTATATACATGTGGTTAATACTATTAGTAATTACGCATAGTAATTGAACAATTCTATCTCAATTTCAGATAACTCCTATTAAGCGAAAATGACCTCCATTTCTATTCTCACTGCCCATAGCCCAAGAACAATAAATCACTTGATTAGTTAAATAGCTCCTTTACCAATGTAGATCCTTCCTTCATCTTCAAAGAAAAGAATGTAATCCCCCTCACTAACTGTGAATGAATAATTGATATGAAAATGTGGGCCCCCGAAGGGGCCCTTTTCATTCTTTCCATGTACATCTCTTCAGTTGGCATAAAAAGAGATTCTTCCATTATTGGGGGTTATTATGGCATTTTCAGCCA
>CBDVER010000079.1:0-6503 GCA_965373055.1 uncultured Thermoplasmata archaeon | reverse complement strand
GTATTTGTTGCCGGGTCCATAATATCTGTTTTATTGATTTCCTCCAACATTTATCATGAGCCAATCGCCCCTTCTCCCAGGGACACCATCTCGCCCCTCCTTTTATATCCTCGATTGTAAGTGGTTCCTTGCAGTATTTACACAATTCACCCACATACATACTGAGGGCATATTCGAGAAGATGCTTTTTGTTTTCATCTGTAACCTTTATTAATTTCATTTCTTAACCTCCTTCAGATGTGGGCACTTGGTTTCCTTCTCTGGGTTCTTACAGAGATCGTAGAGGTACCCCCAACAGAATGTGCACATATCAGTCATGCAAAGGATCTCCATAGAATGTAGAATGTTGTGAGCACACACAGGATCATCGCAGATGTTACAAGAAGAATATGCGTCATGTCATCAAACTCTTCCTCTGTCACCTACATCACCTCGAACACATCTTCAGGCACGGTAACAATGTAGTACCTATCTTTAGACATCCACTGCCCGTAGATGTTCAGTTCAGTTGTATGTACTATGTTCACTGATAGGTTCCCCCCCACTATCAATATGATGTCGTCAGAGTCCATCAATAGATGTGAGGATGCAAGCCGTGAACTGTCTGTATAGTAGATGTTCATGTATGTTGAGTTGTGGAACCCGACTGAATGGTTGATATATGTGCTGTTGCCTACCGTCCACCTGGCGAACGACGTCTCAACCAATATGACATTCATTTCTTCTATCTCTTCCCTCTCCGACACCGGGTAGTTCAATGTGAACAGAAAGACCGTAAGCAATATTGCAACCACCGCTATCGACGTGAGGATGTTCTTGTACGTTTTTTTCTTCATTTCATAATTCATCTATATCATCTCCCGATTCTTTCAATGCCCTTAATAGCTTTAACCTGTTTCGCCACACCGTAACTTCATCCATTGAAGCTGTCCTCCCGTCCGTGTAGCTCGGTCCATGACTCAGGCCATCTACCCCGTACCTTCTTATAGTAATCCTCGTACACCGCCCGTCTGAGTTCTATCGTGTCCTTGCACTTGCATTCAACTGACTTGGTCTGACAGTAGATGTAGAACTGTTTGGACGTCATATAAGGATATGATGTGATCTCGGTCACGATGGACCTCTCCCCACACTGAGGGCATATCTGCTTAACCACCATGCCTCCTGAATAGTCGATCTTCAAGTTGGAGGTGTAGTTTGGATTATAGCCTTCCGGTATCATTACATTCATGTATTCACCAAAACACCATAGGTTTAAAGGTATTTAAATGTTAGCAAGTTTTAAATAAGTATAACTTGTTACATATCTATGACCAAAGTACAAAAGGCAGAAAAGAAATATCACATTGCACTCCACTCCAAGACTCTGAGAGATGAGATCACCATCATGCGGACCACCCTTGATGTCCGGAGCCAGGAAGAAGTAATAAGGATCCTCGTTGACTCCTACAAGGAAAGCCACGAGGGGTTCCTTGCATGATCGAGTTCTCCATCCCAGGGGCACCAGTACCAAAGGGTAGGCCAAGGCATACCATGAAGGGGATCACCTATACCCCGTCAAAGACCAGAGAGGCCGAAGCGGATTTCATATCTCTTGCCAGGGCCCATGCCCCTGATGGCCCACCACCTGAACATCCCGTCAGGTTGAATGTAATTTTTTATTTTCCCATCCCGAAGTCCAAGCCCATGTGGATGAAACACATCATGGGTGGAGATTGCTGGCAACATATATCACGGCCTGACGTGGATAACCTTTTGAAAATGTGTATGGATTCAATGACACGGCTGGGCTTCTGGAAGGATGATAGTTTCGTTTACTCGATCACCACTGAGAAGTATTATTCGTCAACGCCTCGGACCGATGTTGAGGTTACCTATGATCCGATCATGACCCGGAAAGGATTGATTCACTTCTCAGGTCCCGCTTGAAGTGTGGCCGAATGTGACCGTGAACTGGGAGTTCCGGAGGAACTTGACAGGAGCCCGGTACAGGCTTGGAGCGGATACAAGATCAGAAGCGTACCCTGTGGCTGCCACGGCGGGAACTTGAATTACCTTACGGGCATCCAGGGTTGCACCGTAGGCAGGTTTTACGGCTCCCTTATACAGTCCTATTTCTTTTATGTCAAACACGTCGTCCCACTCACCCAGGATATTTTGTTCTGTGAACAGTGCCACGACATACCCGTAGTCTCCTTGCTTGACACGGTTCGATAGACCTATCAACTGGTAGCTGGCGTCTGTCTCCTGCATAACCTTTGTAGAAGGGTTGGCATCGCTACCACCCAGGAGGATCCAGTATGTGTCGTCACCATCTGAGTAGGTTAAGTCGTTCACCTCAAGTGAGTGGACGAAAGGATCGGAGAGGTCAATATTGCCTATGGTCTTGAGGTTGTCCCGCTCATACGCCTGCTCCCCCCTGAAGAACTCCACCCACCAATACTCATCTTGTGGGTTCACATACTTGCTGGGGCTTGACAGATTGAACTTCTGCGTCCAACCTCCTCCAGCGTAGACTTGATTGACCCCTGATAACCGCAGGATGTCTGACAATCTATTCCTTGAATCCACAGCCTTGATGAGTTCGTTTGTGGATATAAGCGTCTCAGCTGGGGTGAATGATATCCTATCCAGAGACATTCGAACATCTTTCAGGTTCTCTTTCATCTCAGTTATTACATCCTCACCATAGTCAAGCAACTCGGATAAATTGTTGTCCTTGGTTTGAATGTCTGCAAGGAATGGCTCGGACTCAGCATAGTCAGTATAAGTGGGGATCAAATTACTTTTCTGTTCATAGATGAGTTGCTGTGCCTTGTACTTGGCCGTCTCGCCGAAGTTACCCGAGATGAGCCTACCGACCCGGTACTTGTCAATGTTATCCCATCCGGTTGTGTCGGCAGCGTACATGATAGTTCTCTCGGTCTGTTCGATCTCAGAATAAGACGACCACGATGATACCTGCTTCTTCAGATAACATTTAAAAGTATCGTTGCCAACCGGGTCATGCCAATACTCTCCGCCCCATGTCTCGATGAACTTCTCAAGGGCGAGGCCAACCGACCCCTCGATCAGGAGGAACGGAACATGAACATTAGGTAAGAGGGCCGACACATCGATCACATCAAACCAGTACCGCCCCCATTCATTAACGATCCATTCCACATAATTATTTACTGTGCTGTTATCCTTATACCATGCCGTCAACCTGGCAATATCCCATAATATGCTGGTGGCTTGCCGTGTTATGTTGGCAAAGGATGGCTCAGGAACGCCCGTATCCCCTCCGTATGACAGGTCAAGCGACCCATCGTGCCCCAGCTTGGCAGGGTCAACCTTGACCCGCCAATCGTTTTCGTTCTCGATCTCGAAGCACATCATTATTCCTGACCGTTCTCCCTGGTCGTCATTGATATTTATCTGAGTGAGGTTTGATTCAATTGGTATCTGCCCTGTTGTTGTCACCAGCTCGGATGCAGATGATGAGCTGTTCAAGGCAATGTATGTGGCCACCCACTCCATATAATCAGTAGTATCTGGCCAGTGCCCAACGGCTTCTCCTCCCAGGATCAGCTTACACTTCAGCGGAGATGGTATCCGCCCATGGTTCGCTATCACATTGTAGGTTATCCAATCCCCCGTACCTGGTGTGATGCTTGAAACATCAAGCGTACCTGTTACGATCTCCGTGTTATAGTTCAACGACTCAGGGTCCATATCCCATATCGCCCATCTTATACCGTCCCTGGGCGACATCTCATTGTTGTTATACAGATACACTGCGAACCGTAAGATGTCACCACCAAGACTACTGTATGGCTGTGACACATATTCTTCTGTTGTAGGCCCTCCACCTGTCTCAGATGATCCCACCCGTTTCCTCAATGTGGATTGGAGTGAAGTGTCCAGCTGCTTTGCATACGTATCAAGGAATGTACAGTCGATAATGGGATAGAAGAAAACACCAGATGGGAACCGTATTAACTTATTCGTTTGTGATACTCTGCTGACGATCCACTGGGACAAGTTGCCATACAATGTCCTGAGCGTCTTGCGTTTCCTCAGATCGTAGATGTTATCCATTGCGGTCAGATTGGCAACTTCCTGCGTCCCCGACCTGTCCTGGATGGTTCCCTTAAATATAGTTTCTCCATCATAGTCGACTATCAACTTGTCCGTACCCAGGATGTAGTCGGAAACCTTGGGCGTATTCTCAAGCATGATGTCGCACTGAGCGGTCTTGTTCGTGTTCCGCTGGATCTCAATGGAGTTAATGTTATCATCCACTATTGCGTCCGAGTCAACCGTATAGGTCTCCTCTGTCGTGTGGTAGGAAGAAGATCTGATTAACCCCGTCAGCGTACCCGTACCGCCAGCTCGTTTCCGGTAGACCGCAATGTGTTCATCATGTACTGTGAACTCTCCATGGTACAGTATAACGTCCGCTTCACCGGATGATATCTCAACTGTGGAAATAGGAGTGGTTACAAGGGACCCACGGACACGCCAGTCATAAGGATCTTCCCACGCTGCACTGTTCTCCAGGGTCCCATCATGGGAGTTGGCCGAATCCTCAGCTGTTCCGGTTCCCTCGTTCATCTGGAGGTTCAACTCTGGTGCGGTTCCTGGGTCCGTCCCCTCAAGGAGATTAGTTACATCCGACTGTGTCAGCTGATATCCGTCCCAGTATTGTACCTCATAGATCGTTCCCTCGAATGGGTGGGACAGTCCATCGTTGCCAATGAAGAAAGGTTGAGAGTTCGAGAGTACGCCCGTGTCGAATGTCGAAGATGTGTCAACGAGGTCGTGGTCAATGTAGAGCCTGAGTATCCCGTTGGTCGCCCTTGTGCCTACTATACTGTAGGTCACTCCAAGCTCAGGTGTCCATACATGAGACGCCGATACGTCCGTTCCTATCCGGTTGGTTAAGAATCTTAGCCTCCCCGCCACAGGATCGTATTCGATCTTGTAGCCTTCCGTGTCCGTGACGGCGTCCATTTTCCTTACGATCTTTTGGAATGTAACAGCTGGAATGGTGTCAAACCTCACCCTGGCATAGATCGAGAACGCCTCCTCAAACTCAGGTTCGAGGTTCGCATGGTCGGGTACGCTTACTCTCGACTGTGCAGCAGGAGTGCAGTCAACACCGTGGTCCTGAGAATATAAAGTCCCTTCAATTCTCACATCCGTCTGGCTCTCAAGTTTGGACCCACCTTCGTTGGTGATAACAACACCAGGTGCGACCTCGTAGTGGAAGAACGGTTCACCTTCACTCATGCCTCTTATTATTCCGTCCGCCATGAACCGGGTGAACCCACCCCCGCAGATGTAGGTTCCATTTTTCAGGAACGACCCATATCTCAGAAGTTGATATCCTGCTTGATCGAATGTTCCTCCTACCTCGATCATCATATGTGGGAAAAAACCGTTGTCCTGCTGGGTGATAGTGTGCCCCGTCTGGATGATACCCCAGTCACCGATTGCCGGGACCTGATCGCTTCCGCTGCCGTTCCGTGCCGTGTTCCAGACAGTAGCGTCACCTTTCAGGTCCCCGGTTTTCTGGGAGTATCTGAGGGTCATCTATACACCTAAGTGCTCCTGAAGGTCCAGGTATCCGCAAGGCCGTTGGGGGCAGTCCCGCTGTGGATGGCGTCCACATCACGGTACAACTTGTCCCCCGTTGCGATGTCATCATAGTCCGTGTCGATCACACCGTCAGCTGCGTAGTATTCGTCCCCTATGGTGATGGCAGTTGAAAGCATATCCCTGTGCTTGATCGGGATGATCGACCCCGTACCCAGGGTCTTGTTGGCCTCCACCACGCCAGCTGCGTTGTCCACCTGGAAGTAGTCAGCCCCTACTGCCGTCACTTCAAAGACACCGTTGTTTCCCGCATTGAAGTTCTGGCCTGCGATTATCATCTGGTCCCCCACCTTGATCGAAGCTTTGGTATCTGCAATCAATGGATCGGTTCCCGTCCCATCATAGGTGTAGGTGTGAAGGTTGGCCGAAGGGTTGGTGATGTCAAACTGAGTTGTGCTGTCTCCTATTTCATCCGCTTCCCTGACCCGGACGATCATCACATTGGTCGCACCGGTTACACCCTTGTCGTGGACAGCTGCTATCCCTGCCACGAGGTCCATGCCGTTCATGGACGCAGGGACAACAAAGGCTTTCAGCCCCGTTGCAACCGCAACCGCCGTGTCCTCGTCAATGGGTTCAATGGATATGTCTTTCTCTGCCATGCCCCACTCGATGATCCCAGCTGTCGATACCCGGAGAACATCACGGGCCGACCCGATGGCGAGCTTGGATGTCTCAGGTGTGATCTGGCTTCCTACATCTCGGTTCCTGTAGTATATGTCTCCCTTCAGGTCGTCAACGGAATCATATTCCTTGAGCATGATCCCGCCATGGTCGATCTTCATTCCTTTTATTCCGAACTCTACGTTGCCTGCCATTTACATCACCTCATGCGTTCGGGTCGTACCCGTTGGTCCTCA
>CBDVER010000078.1:0-6607 GCA_965373055.1 uncultured Thermoplasmata archaeon | reverse complement strand
AAATCGCCATCTGAACCATGAAGTTGTATTATCGGATACTGCAAAGCTTTTATGTTGGGACAATTCTACACTCAATCCCCAATGACCGACCCCTGGTGATGTAGGATGAGAAGTGTAATCAAAGCCCTGATCGGCATAATGATCATAGCCCTGCTCACGTTCACCGTTCTACCCAAGGGGGGGGACTCGGAGGACATAAACGTCTCCACAAATGGGCCCTCTCCGGATATCATCATCGACGTCCCCCTGTCCGAGCCCACGATCTCGACCCAGTTCATCGATGGGAAGGCCTGGGGACGTGTTGAACTTGAGGGCTCCCTGGCCTCCATGACGCAGGGGGGCCCCGCCCTCCCGAGGATATCCCATCCCATGAAGGTGCCCTACGAGATAGAGGACCTCAGGGTCGTGAGGTCCAACCCTGTCGGGTTCCTCCTTGACCATCCGCTTCCCCCGTCCCCTACTTTGGTCCCATTTACAGAGGAGTATTTCTCCATGGACCAAAAGGTCCCTCTTGATGTCGATCGGGCGAAGTACATCACCAATGTCGTTACCCCCAAGGACCCCCTCTCCTGGGCCCACATGGGATACGGCTGGGATACGGGAGAGAGGCTTTCGCACTATTCCATATCCATCACCCCTTTCGATTATAGGCCTCTCTCCGGTGAGCTTACCTTCTACGGTGACATCAGCCTGGAAATAGTGGTCAAGCAGGAGCTGCCGGTCAGGGCGATGACGAGGGCCGTGGTCCCTCCCAACTCACTTGAGGAGGGTACAGAGCTCCTGATAGTGGCCCCATCCAGCTACCTGGATGACATTCAGCCATACACCGAATGGAACAGGGAGAAAGGCATCGTCACGACGGCCGTCTCCATGCAGACCGTTGATTCCACCTATCCCACCATGGACGATCCCTCCTCCCTCTGGCAGTACATACGTGATTCGTACTTCGGGGACGGGAAGTCGTTGAAATTCGTCACGCTCATCGGCGAGGTGAACCAGGTGCCCACAAGGGTGGTAAAGGATACCCGCCCCTATGTGGCCGCGGGAGAGCCCGACCATCACGCTGCCGACACCTACTTCGGATGCCTCGACGGGACCTATCAGAACTGGGACAAGGACAAGGACGGCATATGGGGGGAGGCGAGGGATATCCTTGACTACACCCAGGAGGTGTACGTCAGCAGGGTGCCCGTGAACACTGAGAGCGAAGCAGGAGGATGGGCACTGAAGGTGGTGAAATACGAGAAGAACCCCAACACAGGGTCCTGGGCGGGTAAGGCCGGCCTCTTCGGCGCGAACACACACAAGGTCAACGATGGCCCCGATCAGTGCGAATACCTGTGGACCAAGTATCTGAATGGCGTGTATCCAACAAAAGCCCCATACTACAGTGCAAGCACAACGCAACAGTCGGTGGGCGCCAAGATCCTATCCTACAGCAATATCAATTCCGCCCTCAACGACGGCCTTGGGGTCGTCGTCTACATGGGGCATGGATATTATGCGGTGTGGACGGAGGGGACCCATGAGGGCCCATCCAGCTATATATTCACGACCAGCACCGCCAGGGGACTCTCCCAATCGCCGAAACTTCCCCTGATAACGGCGATGTCGTGTGAGACCAACTGGTTCGACTACACCTCCTTCGAATCCATCTCCGAGGAGTTCGTGGAGAATGCGAACGGGGGAGCAATAGGATATATCGGGGCGGTCAGGACGACGGAGGGGGGGATCGGTTACAATATATATTACCCTGGAGCACCCGCTATACAGGAGGACGTTCTGAGAATGATCAAGGAGGGTAAGAGGTCCATAGCCGAGATAATGGCGGGCGCGAAGGAGCACTACTACGAATCGTTCGGGAACTACTTCTTCGGCTCGGGGGACGGGGGCATCACCTACAGCGTCTGGATGGAGCACATGGTGCTCGGACCCGCCGAGGTTGAGATCTGGACAGACTCTCCCAAAAGCCTCCAGGTAGGCTACGATTTCGATAATGATTACTATACCAACTTCACCATAGAGGTCAAGGATGGTGCGGGGTCCCCGGTGAACAACGCCAGGGTGTGCATATACTCGGCAACCCTGCATGATCAGGTGGTGGTAACGACCGGCAGCAGCGGCAGGGTGACGATCCCTTACGTGATCTCCCAGACCGCAGTGGGAACTATCACCGTTACAAAGACCGGATACAAGCCGTTCCAATCGGACATCCTGCTGAGGGATTCAACGCCTCCCGTGACCGAGATGGATGCGAAGATACGATATCCGAACGGCATGGACGGATGGTACCTGATGGACCCGGAGATAGAGTTCCGCTCCTCCGAGCCGTCGGACATCCAGTACAGGATAAACGGCGGTTACACGTACTCATATAAGGGAGAAGTGAGGCTCATTCGAGGGGTCAACGATATCGACTACTGGTCAGTGGACTCCTCCGGGAACATCGAGGAGATAAGGTCGGTACAGATCAAACTGGATGACGAGGTCCCTATAGCCGAGGTTCACCTGACCCCAGAAGAGCCGGACGGGCTCTACGGATGGCACATCACCTCACCAGTGATCGAGGTCTCCCTTGAAGGGTCAGCTGGCTCGGAACAGAGGGTGGAGTACTGGTACAAGGGCGGGGATAAGCAGCTATATGAGGGCCCGCTCGTGTTGGAGGACGGCGAACAGGAGATACACCTCCAGGCGTCGGATGATGCAGGGAACAGGGATATCGAACACGTTTTTCAGCTCATGATCGACACATCTTGCCCGTCAACAAGGGCATCCACGGGGGGGGTCTCCCCCAATGAGAACGGCTGGTACGATCAGCCCTTCGAGATCACCCTGAGGTCCGACGACTCCATGGCTG
Organism: uncultured Thermoplasmata archaeon; assembly: GCA_965373055.1. GTDB lineage: Archaea > Thermoplasmatota > Penumbrarchaeia > Penumbrarchaeales > Penumbrarchaeaceae > JAGLEG01. Next base: position 3,750 of record CBDVER010000078.1, on the reverse strand, counting down.
GCATCCGATACCGATGGAACGATGACGGGGTCGAGATGAACTACAACGGCCCCATCACACCGGAATACGGAAACAATACCCTGTACTACCACTCCGTGGACAGGGCGGGGAATGTGGAGGAGGAGGGTTACATGGAGTTCGCGTACGATCCGGACCCACCCATCATCAAGCATGCGGCCTTTCCCGCCAAACCGGATGGGTATGACGGATGGTATACGACCGTCCCCAGGGTGTCGCTTTCCGTGGAGAACGAGATGTACGGGAAGACGATATTCTACAGGATAGGGGACGGGGAGTGGATGACCTATATCTCCCCTATACTCATGCCTGAAGGGAGGACAACGCTTCTGGTGTACGCCGTTGACGATGCGGGCAACAGATGTCCCGAGGTCATGCTGGAGTTCAAGGTGGACACGGAGATCGAGAACACCCAGTACCGGGTAGATGCCCTTATGGGCAACGGGTGGTACAAGGAGGTGCCCACGATAACGCTCACAGGGGAGCCGGGCGCGACGATCTATTACAGCTGGAACGATAGGGTGTACGAACGATACATGGGCACCCTGTTCCCGCCCGAGGGCGAGGGCATGTTCACCCTTACCTTCTACTGTATGGACGATGCGGGAAACAGGGAGCCAGAGAGGTCCATTACCGTTAATGTGGACGCTTCGGCCCCCGAGGCGGCGATGACCTATCGGATAAACGATAACTGGGTGAATTTCAACCTAACTGGATCCACCGATGGTGTGGGTGTGAGATACTATTTCATTGATTTCGGAGACGGCAGCGATTCCGGATGGGTGAATACGCCGCTGATACAGCATGAATATCCGGATAAGGGGGACTACACGGTGGAGGTCAAGGTCAAGGACGAGGCTGGCCATGAGAGCGATGTAATGGAGTATGCCATATCTCTTTCGGGCGGGCAGGAGATCACCCTTCTGCTCATGATCCTGGTCCTGGTGGTAGTCTTTTCTGTCGGGGCGATAGCCCTCATTGCGGTCTACAGGCACAGGCATTCAAAACCACATAGGCTCCATTTCCCCCACCCCCATATGCCGCATCCACACCTGCCCCATCCTCATATGCCGCATCCGCATCTACCCCATCCTGGTCATCAACCTCCAAAGCCCCCGCTCCCCCCTCAGACAGCGGTACAGCAGTTGGAACCGGCTGATGCAGGGAAAACGAACACGGCGATGGAGCCCCCGCTCCAACCAACTCCCCAATCTGCGGTGAGGCCCGCAGGCTCCATCGGCCCCGATCAGACATACCAGCCCCCTCCACCACCACCGCCTCCGCAGAGGCCGTCATCAGGACACTCGAGCCCCTCGTCGAAGTAATCCTCATCCGGCCCCGGGAAGCTCCATCTCTTCCGTAGTTTCAGATATCTGTTGAAGTTCCATACCTTCCTCAGCCCCTTGCCCTTTTCCCCGTTGAGCGTCTCCAGCACCTCCCGGGCGCCGTGTATGAAGAGCATCTCCTTCTTCGCCTTGGTAATGCTGAAATCAAGTGTTTTGATATCACCTGTCGGAACGTCCACCAGGCGGCTCTTTCTCGTGGGGTATTGCATGAGGGACATCGAGCTCTGGCCGTGCCTCATAGTGTCGAATATGGCCAGGCCGAAATGGAACAGGTCCTTCGTATCGTGGCTGGGAGATGGGGACGACGTCAGGTTGATCCCCAGGGTGGGCCACCTCACCTTCTTCACATCATCACGATCGAAGATCTCCAATGGGAGATTGGCGGCGAATGCCCCATCCACGATCATCGCATTGTTCAGTTTATACGGCTGAAAGAAGAAGGGAACTGATACAGACATCCTGACCGCAGCTGCCACGGGGAAGCTGTGGGGGCGCAGGTTTCCATATCTCTCCAGCTTGAGGTCCTCGGGCATGCGGAGCTCCGTGGCGTGTGTGACGTCGGAGGCCAGGATCTCTAGCCTGGGACCGTCCCTGTTGTTGAGCGGTGCAAGCATTCCCACACCATCCCGGGGGAGCTTTCCAAAGGTGGAGGCGTTCCTCTCGGAGAGCATCTTCTCCATCCAGACCTGGAGCTTGTACCCCTCGTACATCCCGTACGACATCGAAACCGCAACGATCAGGGCAAGCCTGGGAAGCCGTTTGTCCCAGTTCCCGTCCCGAAACTCCATGAAATCCAGGTTGAAGAGCTCCTCAACGAGATCGTAGATGTCATATCCTGCGGCGACCAGTGCCGCCAGAATTGCTCCCGCCGAGTTGCCTGCGAGGCGCTTGAACCTGATCCCCAGCTGATCCAGGGCCCAGAGGGCTCCGAGGTGGGCCACCCCTTTTGCCCCCCCGCCCGACAGGGCCAGGTCGCAGACGTTATCCTCCTCGTCGTGGGAGAGCTGGAACCTGGGATTCCATCGGAGCTTAAGCAGGTCATCCTCAATGCGGGAAAGCCTCTCCTCGCCCCTCCTGGAGAACGATTCCAAACCGATCAGCTCCTCTTATCTACTTGTAGGGCACTGCCCTCATTATCTTCAATACCAGGAGGGACCCATCCTCCTTTGCTCCCAATACAAGCTCGTCATTTGCCGAGAGGCCCATGCTCCTGAACCACTTGGTCAGGCCCCCGCCTATCCTCACGCCGCCCGTGTTGGATATCATGCATTTTGATTCAAGGGAGGCGTCCTTCCGGATCCAGATCTTGGTCACACCTTCGCTCAGGAGGAAGCCCTTTTCCTTGGGGATATACAGGAAACCCTGGCGGACCGATGTTGTCGAGATCGGGGATATTATGACCCTCTCGTCGGGGATGCCCGATTCCTTGGTGATGATCTCCTCCACCATCTGGAGCATGGGTTCGATCCTGGGTTTTGAGGATGCACCCTTTCCTGCGATCATCATCTTCACACCTGCATCCAGGTCGCCCGAGAGAAGGGGCATGATGCTCACGCTGCTGGAGGGGAACTCCACCTTGACCACATCCACCGTCTTGGGATCGAGCAGGTAGAGGTACTTGTACTGTGCATCCTCTTCCTCTATCCTCTTCAGGTTCTTCTTCATGGACTCGTGCTGACGACCACCGAAGGAGCCTCTCCCGTGCAGGCTCATGGTACGAACCCTCGCAAAGACCTCCGTCTTGCCATCTTTTGTCCCCTTGATAGATGATTCATCCGGTTTTTCAATGACCTCCCAGCCATCCATCTCCCGATGTCTATCCTCAAGGTCCTTCGAGGCGATGAAGATCGATGCCAGCCGGATCCTCTCATCCAGTTCCCTCATGCTCTCTTTCAATGTGAGAAGGAACGTTAGCGTCCTACTCATTTCCTCGGTTGATTCTACAATTTTACCCATATCCATCTTTTGAAGCAATAAATTGATAGTGATTAAGCTTTTCGGTATTGCTTTCACCGCCCGAAATCAGCAAATGTGCCTGTGGAGGATGTGTGCCGGGAAAAAATACTTCTACCTCCAGCAGGATATAACTGCAGTAAAAGCAGGGTGATATAAATGGTCAAATGCCTAACATGCCAGGAGGATATGGAGAAAAAGGATTTCAGCGGTGTTGAGATCGATATGTGCCCCTCGTGCAGATCCGTCTGGTTGGACGGAGGGGAGCTCGAGGAGATCATCGGATTGGACCCGGCGGATGGAAAGATATTCTCCTGCGAGGAGTGCGGCTACAGCATGAACAAGAAGTTGATACTGGGGATCGAGATCGATTACTGCCCATCCTGTGGGGCCGTGTGGTTGGACCCGGGTGAACTGGAGAAGCTCTCGAGAA